>NZ_BADV01000055.1:0-19330 GCF_000238895.1 Pseudoalteromonas sp. BSi20429
GTTTTATTTTATTTTTTATATATTTCGTCAAGAAATATATATTTAATTTCATTCAATCTGCCTACCATAAATTTCATCCAATGAGTTTATCTAATGCATTATATTATACTTTTCATTTATTCTAAATTTATTTTATTTTTTATTGTTCAATTAAATCAATATCTTATTTATTTTTTTGTTTTTTTATTTAATTGGCACGAATTTAGCTTTTGTATATCCAGTAACACAGCGGTTGTGTGGAATTTAAGGGTATTAAAATTATGACTTTCAATATAGATAATGTTGATGACATTGAGAAATTAGTAGGTGCTTTGCATCTAAGGGTAAAAGGTAAGTTTTTATTATCTAAAGAGGTGGCTAGTGTTTTGTTCGATAGACTGAGTCAATTTGCAAAGGAAGGAGGTATAGTAATCAACGTTCATTCCTACTCTGATGATTGGATTTGCACTAGTAAAACGGTAATTACTAGTAAGGGCTCCTTAACTCACTACTCTTCAAATAGTATTTCTAATTCTTTTTTGAGTGCGTGCATCTTTACTGGAAGTCTTTTTACAACCTGTGTGACTCTCATATTACGTTCACGTAAAAATTATGTTTATTTACAAACCGCTTAGAGCTTAAGTAAGCGTAAACCATTTCAATAGGAAGTATGTAATGAATTTTTCATTGACAGATGTAGTACAACGTAGCTTGGTTAATAAAGATGATGTGAAGCCACTGCTGAAATATTTGAAGCTTGATGAAGGAGTCTTAGATTATAGCGCAGGTGAAGAGCGTCAGACGTCAGAGTCGATAGCTAGAACTATTCGAAAGCTCGGAAGCAATGATTTTGCAACTCTCTTTCGTGTAGGCAAAGGGGTTCGATATAGCGAAGTGGTATTTGATGTTGGCAAGAAACTAAAAGCTAATGTTTTGGAAAGAAATTCAGTAGAAAAAAATGAGAGTATCATTCTTCTAAAAATGTTTGAAGACGCCCTTGAGCGTATGACTGATGAAGAAAAAAGAGCTATATTCCGATCAATTGGTTTGAATGAGAGAAATATCCCTGCGGGTCCTATTACTACAGCTTTTTTGCAAGGTTTTCTGTCCCAATATGGAGGTTTTTATATTTATCAAATATCTGTAATTGTAGCTAATATGGTTTCAAAAGCTTTGCTTGGAGCTGGTCTCAGCTTCGCGACTAATGCTGCGATTACACGAACAGTTGGTACCTTACTAGGACCTATAGGTTGGATCGCTACAGGCCTTTGGTTAGCGATTGATCTTGCTGGGCCTGCTTATAGGAAAACGGTTCCAGCTGTAATACATATTGCTCTTTTACGGAGTATTTTAGTTAATAAGATAACTATAGGTGTAGTAGGAGATGGCTCTTCTGGAAAAGACTCTTTAGTTAAAGCTGTTTTCGGATTAGATACTGACATTAATCCCATAGCAGGATCTACTGAAACTGCTTTAAGTTACTTCCTAAATGAAAAAGGTAATGCTGTTCTAGTAAATTATCCAGGATTTAACGATTATCGAAGCCATGTAAATAAGTATACTGATGACCTTCTTCATCACACAGATGTTTTTGTTATGGTTGTTGATATTAATCGAGGCATATCTAAGGTAGATATGGATATTTTGAAGAAAATTGAGACTTTCAATAAGCCTATTTTAATATGTTTAAACAAGATAGATTTAGCTAGGAGTCAAGCCGATTTCTTGGAACTTGAAGAAGCAGCAAAATCGCGTTTGAAAGGATATCCAATGATAAATACCTCTTTTGACCCTGATACTCGTTTACAAAATAAAACATTTGGGTGCTTATCAGTTTATAACTGGATTAAGAAAGCTATTGAAGATGCTGAAAAGGATGTTGACGGTGGCAACTTTACCCCTCCACCAACCGATTTATAAAGATTTTTATTAAGATAAATTTGACTATACACAGACTCGTTTGATGAGCGTACTTTATTCCGTGGCAACATTTAGCTTACCACTGTAGTAGTCGTCTTGAATTGGATAACTAATTTAGAGAATAACATCTTAATTAGTTTAGGCTGGGGAGTTTCTGTGATCATATTTATTTATCAAAAAATACATTTCTAATAATAAGTTTAATTCTATAAATATAAAGGTTTGAAAAATGCCAAAAATTAAATGTAAATGTTGTAATTTCGAAGAAGAAGCAAATAAAGAGTTTTTCTTAAAAATTTTAGGTGGAGGTATGGTTGGATTCGGAGGTTACGCTTGGATTGCTTACCTTTTTGCTGGTACTGGTTTTGCTCTTGCTATCTGTATAGCAATAGTGGCTGGGGGCGTTGCGATGCTAGCATTTTCTGATCAGATAACAAAATGGGTATCTGAGAGGTACGATTGTCCAAAGTGCGGCAAACGTGAATGGAGCTTGGTAAAATAATATCAAATATGGTTTGAGCTTCTGTTTACATCAAGTATTCGAAGCTCATTAAAATTTCATTATAAATTTCCTACGCACTTCAATACGGTAACTCTAAAATTCAGGCTCAAATTAAAACCCAATTAATCTCTCAAGATAAAATAAAAGATTAAAAAGCACAAAAATTAAACTATTGAAAGCAGGGGAGTCAATTAATCGCATTTAATTATGGGTATATCTGTCCAACGAGTCGTGTAATGTGGCGATAAAAAAGCCCTTTTCATGTTCCATGATTTTGTGAGTTTTTCACTTCCTAAAGATAAAGTTCCAACCCCATAACGCTTATTTATTTCATCCAAGCACGCCATTACTTCTGGTTTATCTTTACTCACAGAAAACATATCCGCTTGTTGAAATAACTCACTTTCTAATTCTATTGCGCCAATACCGCAGCGATAAAAGCGCGTGTTAGCCTTAAAAATATCATCAATAACATCTGAAACAGCATTGGCAATAACACTGGTATCTGATGTAGGTATAGGAAAGTCATAGAGCAACGATTTCTTATAATACACGTCTTCGTGTGGCGAGCTTGCAGCGAATATAACGAGTCGTTTTGCTAATGATTGTTGTTTCCTAAGTTTACGACCTACAATTGCTGCGTGTGTTACGAGGGCTGATTTTAATGTATTTAAATCACTTACTCTTTCCCCGAAACTTCTCGTTGAGTAGATTTCTTTTTTATTCTGTTTTACTTCATCCCAACTTAAACAAGCGATGCCGTTAAGCTCACTTACGGTCCTCTCAACAACAACGCTAAACATGCGTCGCATTGCTTTAGGGTTCTGGTTTGCTAAATCCCATGCACTTTTAATCCCCATGACCTTAAGTTTTCTACCGAGTCGAGAGCCAATACCCCAGACATCGGTAACATCCATACGCATTAGCACTTCTTGGCGTGAGATATCATCATTAATAACAGCAACCCCGTTATAACCAGAGAGTTTTTTTGCCGCATGGTTGGCTGCTTTAGCTAAAGTAGGCGTAATGCCAAAGCCCACACCAACAGGCAATCCTGTCTCGCGCCATACAGCTCGTCGTATTGTGTGTCCGTAGTCAGCCCAGTCATTAATGATTTTAGAAAAACCAGTAAAACGTAAAAACGATTCATCAATACTATAAACATAATGGTCATCACAAAAACGATTAATGACAGTCATCATTCTTTCACTTAAATCAGCGTAAAGTTCATAATTAGAAGAGCGAACCACGACATGGTGTTGTTCTAAATAGTTTTTAATCTTGAAGTAAGGCTGAAATTTGGGGATGTTCAACTTTCTTGCGATAGGGCATATGGCGCAAATACACCCATCGTTATTTGTCAGAACAACAACGGGTTTAAAGCGAATGGATGGGTCAAATACCTTCTCCGCACTGGCATAAAATGCCACTGCATCTACGAGGGCAAACATCGATTCACTTCAGCTTTATTTCTGTGTAGGCGGATGCTCGCAGTAACGACGCCTTCGAGCTTAAAGTCATCATCATTAGAAATATAAACAGACTTATAATCTTTAGAGGCAGAGATAAGTAAGCGTTTCGATTTATCTATGATTTTACAAACAAACGAACCGTTATAACTAGCAACAATAATATCGCCGGTACTTACATCCTCAGCTCTATCAATGACTAATAAGTCACCATCGAATATTCCTACTTCTTGCATGGATTGCCCAGAAGCTATACCAATGAAAGTAGCATTCGGGTGTTTAATGATTAGTTCATCGATTGAAATACCGAGCTCTACATATTCTGCGGCAGGAGATTCAAAGCCGGTAATGCCTGCTTCTATAAAAATTGGAATAACGAACATACATACCTCAAACACTGTTTATATATACAGTGTAATTTAAGGTTCAAATTATGCCAAGGTTCTTTTTGTGAAGACGATAGTTTAATTAAAGCTGGTATAAGCATGTTTTAGACTTAAAGGTTAAAAACCCCTTTAATAACAATTAGTAAAATTACCATCGGTTTGTTAAAATTTCACTAGGGAATTATGAGCTTACTCAAAGCTTATTTTAATTATGGAATAATTTACTGATGACTTTATTTAAAAACACTATTGTATCTTTTCTGATACTTAGCTTTATTACTGGCTGTTCAGCCTCTAGACACGCCATCATTGCCGGTGACTCTGAATTAACAGATGCTCAAGTGTGTCGAAATTACCTTAATGATAAAGATATCCTCGCTAAAAGTTACACCGCCGAAAATACTGATGAAGCGAACTATATCTACGCGCTTAACAGAGAAGTTAAATATAGAACACTCACTCAGTACAAATGTGAGATATTAGCTGCACAAGACAGAAAAGAAATCGCTCAAGGCGTTGTTGCTGCTGTCGTTGCGGTAGGTGTCGTTGTTTTAGCTGTTGCTGCAGCAGGAGCTGGCGGGTCAAATAACTATTCTTCTGGTTATGCGTGGGACCAGTTTTATGATGGTAACTACAACTTAGTCTGGCGCTGTCGAGATAAGTCTACGGGCCAATTTGCATATAACAGCGCTTGCTCTGGACAGTATCAAAATGACAATACATGGACTGGGAAGTAGCTTTCCTATTGAATTTTAAAGCATAATATCTTAGTTCTACAATTAAAATTGTCAGTCACCACAAATGAAAACTAGCTTATTAACTCATTTATTATATGTGACATATTTAAACTGAAATAGGTACCAAGAATCATAATGAAAGCATCCACAATTTCACTGTTAGCAACACTTATTTTCTCTGCTACCTCTTCAGCAAATCAAGAAATCGACTCATTTAGCAAAGCTAAACGACTTCTAGAAAAACAAGTTTATAACAATCACCGCGTTACACTTTATTGTGGTGCGACATTTGACGCTAGTAAAAAAGTAACCGCGCCGGAGGGCTTTTCGACAACAAAGTACGTCAAACGAGCAAAAAAAATTGAATGGGAACATGTCGTTCCGGCAGAAAACTTTGGTCGTACTTTTAGCGAATGGCGAGATGGGCATAAGCAATGTGTAAATAGTAAGGGGAAGTCATTTAAAGGTCGAAGATGTGCAGAGAAAGTAAATACGGAATACCGTTTCATGCAAGCTGATATGTTCAACCTTTATCCGGCTATTGGGGCTGTGAATGCTCTGAGAAGCAATCATAACTTTACTATGCTTCCTGCGGCTCAAAGCGATTTTGGACGTTGTGCTATGAAAATTGACGACAGTAAAGCCGAGCCACCTGAAATGGCTAGAGGTCAAATTGCGCGTACTTATCTGTATATGGAGAATACCTATAAACGATACAGCATGAGTAAAGCACAACGCCAACTAATGAATGCGTGGGATAGAATGTATCCTGTAGATGCTTGGGAATGTACTAGAGCTGAGAAGATTTCCAAGCTACAAAAGAATCAAAATGATGTAGTTAAAAGCCGCTGTGAGAGTATAGGTCTATAACTATGTTGTCTGTAGTGGCTGTATGCTCTAAAAAAAGCTTTCAAGCTTGTACATATATCTATAAATATCTATATTAGAAACAACATTTAAAAAGAATTTTTATGCGTCAAGAAATACATGAAGTAACTATTCAAGATATTGAAAACGATTTATTTCTCGTAACCGGCGACCGTGGTTTAGCTAAAGCCCAGGCCCATGCATTTTCTATACATTACCGTGGAGAGATAATAGATTCGGTTAAGTATAAGCGAGGCTTTATCTCAGCTGATGACTTAATCTATTCACGCCATGTACGTTGGGAGCATATGAAAAAGCATGCTCAAAAGCTAGCCGCAAATATGGCGAAGGCTGGGCACGGAAATAAACCTAAGAATACAGCGGCTCATCACATAGTGTCTTGGAATGATATGCGCGCTGCCCGTTCAAGGCTGAGGTTAGCGGCGTTCGGTATCGATATTGATCATGAAGCAAATGGTGTCTACTTACCTCGGTTTCAAAAGCATGTTCCAATGGACATCCTCCCAGATGCTTATCCACATTCAAAAATTCATACAGGCAAATATTACTTTAATATTGAGTTCTTACTTAATGAAACGATAGCAGAGGGCCTAGGCCGACAAGGTATTATCGAAACGTTGAAAGAGATAGGTGAAGAACTTGCCGATGGTACATTTCCAATTACTACATTATTGACTCAAGGTAATACTTAATGCCAAACAAATTTAATAAAGTATACAGTGTCAGTGTCGAGCCTGATGAGTTTCTCTTACTTAATGAAACGGGGTTCGAACAAACTATTCAATTGACCGAGGGCCAGTTGTTAATGTTCGATGGTGTAAGCATGAAAGACAATTGGAGAGAGTTGGGCGTTGATTGGTTGATAGAGCCTAGTTCTGCTCACCAAAACTTAAAAAAACCTGATATAGCCGGTTTGGGTGCCTCAACAATTGTAGTGTCCCCCAAATATTCACCTTTATTCTTAAACGGTTTTAGTAAAAACGTTGAGCTGCTTGAATGCAATTTAGAAGGTGAGAAGTGGTTTGCATTTAATCTTGTAGGGTTTGATAAAGCCCTTAGTGAAGAGCAATCCATCCGAAATATCAAAAATGGCAAACCGAGTAGAATTAGAAAGTTCAAAAGGATGGTATTTGAGAAGAGTGCGATTGAAAATCCTGAATTATTTAGGGTACGAGAAGCTGGGCTTCGATACTTTACTACAGACGCTACAAATAGCTTATATAGCATCGTTCAAGAGCATGGGATAAAAGGGTTGTACTTCCATGAAATAGAAACAGTATAATGTCAGTGTCTAAAGATTAATCGTGACTCGATGCTTCAGAGTTAATGTATCTATACCACTATAATCAAATGAATTAATAACAAGGGACACTTAATGAAGGATTCAACAACCGAGAAGGCTAGCAGGTGGTTTAAGGAAAATGAAAGTCACATAGATGCATCTCAAAGCGTATTACACCATCTTTTAAAATACTATTCGGGCAAGCCTGTAAGTTGGAGAAAAGAGTCGCCTGTAAAGATTGTATTAGGTTCAAACAATAAACCAGGCAGAATTTCAATTACTCCTCAAACTCAGCCTAATATAAGACTTAGGTTTGTTCCTTTAGAAACTATTGATCACATTACTCGCTTTGTAGAAGAGTTAGAGAGGGTGCATGGGAGCTACCTAGCATTCAAGCTAAAGGGCAAAAGCCTAGACATCACTAGTGATTTTCAAGATGAATCCCTCATCAAGTTACAACATGTTACAGATCTTATTTTAAATAAATTTAACTTTACTGATTTTACAAAACCTAAGAGCTATACTTTTCCCTATGACAATAAAGAGGAAGTGCAGAGTATTCAACGGAAAGCCGTTATTTTTAAAAACATTTTGTTAAACGAAGCGGCGATGGAAAGAAGGTTCGTCAACTGGCTAAAAGCAGAACACGATATTGACGCTAAATGCCAAGATAGTGATGGTCCTTTTCGAAGAGACGTTACATACACGCATGATGATTGCAGCATCATTGCGGAGTTAAAATATACAAGCTCTGCGAGAGAAAATATTGAGCAGGCTATAGGTCAACTTCTACGCTACAAATTACATCCAGCAGCGAAAAAAGATTCGGATAAATTAATAATCGTTTCTGGTGGAAGCACTCCAACTAATGACGACATTGAATGGTTCAGAAGGCTGAAGAAAGTATTAGGTCTTAATATAGAAATGCTTTGCGAAGACCCAACAGCTAATGGTGTTTTTATAGCTCCAAATTTACTAACAAAATAAGCTTTTGCCTGCTCTGTCGATTCGATAAATAGGGCTCAATTAAATCTAACAGTCTGCTTGGCACATTGACGAAGTTCAACTTGGAGCGAATTATAGTCATTCACACCTAAGAACTACACTTTAAAGTGGTTTAGCGCCAAATGAATCTGAGGTTAGATATCAAGATTCTAAAACTGTGGCCAAATTATATTGACCACTACAAGGTTAACGCTATCAAAAAACAGAAGTATATTTCCGATAACTACCTTTGAAGCCCTAAAAACGGAAGTTTGCTTCTGAAATATAGCAATATAGGCTTACAAATCGGAAGTTTACTTCCGCTTTGTACTTTAAGATTATAAGCCGGTGTTTAGTGAAAGCTGGGAAGTCCAAACTCGTTTCTGCCCCAAACCGCGTTAGCTTCAAATTTTCCTTGCACAATTTCGTGCGGATTTTGACTAAAAATTAGTAATGCTTGTAGATAACGAGCATATAATTAGTTTTAAAAGATGATTTTCAAAACGTGAAGCGAAGCAATGGGGTAGATAGAAATAAAGCCGTTAAAACGTTTCTAACGGCTTTATTTCACTTTACTGGAATGAATGGTCGAGCATAAGCATGAAAGTCTGTAAATTCGCATCATGCAAGCGTAAACGCCCTGTCCGAGACAATTCCATATCAATACCGTTAACTAACATGTGAACGGTGTCAATAACAGCAGGTGTTTCGCTGTAGTGTTCCAAGTAAAACGGGTTTAGGTCTTTTGAACTAATGATTTTTGTTTTAGCAATAGTATTAGGATCGCACTGTATGTTTGATAAAGACATAGACTTGATGACGTGATCATACTTAGAGCCAAATACATTCAATAGCTTCTTCAAATCAAGATCAACGGGTTTTAGACCACTACCAGAACCAAACAACGTTCTTATCATTTCGAATGGATACTTCATGCTACGTGGTGGGTCTACAACGTACAGAGCATGTTTAGTATCGAACCTGATACCGAATTTAACTTTAATGTAAGAGACAGTTTCTATTTCAGACACATTACCGTCTGGAAGTTCGAATTCTTGCTTACGTATAGTTCTCTCAATGAACTGCGCTACAAAGTCAGAATCACTCTTAACTATCTCAAAACCAAAACCCTTTTCATCAGTATATCTTTTCTGAAGTAGTCGCTCTTCTATGTAATCCCTAGATACGGGGATATCTGCGCAGCAGTAGAGTTTAACCTTGATCATTAACTAGCCTCCTGCTTATCCACATCAAGTTCTTCTATTATTGGATACCTTTTGCTTAGTTTTTCAATGATGAAGTCATTTATAAGGAATATTTTTTTTTCCAACTTAAAAATAATTCTATCAAAATCAGCTTGTTCTAGCTTTTCCTTGTTGCCATTAGTTAGTTCTTTATGAAGAACTTTAAACTTAATGTTCTTCGCTAAGTGCTTTTCATCAAAACCAAGTTCAAACATGATCATTGGGTTGTTCGAAAGAAACGTTGCTTTTGACTTCCAACGGATACTGCTACGATAAAAACCATCTTTACATAGTTCAGTGATTTGTTTGGTTTCAACAAGTGATGGGCCATCATAAGCCGCATTAGCGATATTAAACATTAGATTTTCTTCATCATCCTGCTGTGTATCTTCACCGATCTCATCTTCAAGTTCGCCATCATTTTCTAATTCATCATAAACATTGACTTCATCTTCAGGTTTCTTATGCACATCGCCTTCAACTTTAATTCGACTAACACGAACTTTTTCTAAGCCTGCATATTCAAAGCCAGAAGAGTTGTAGATGCCATCAAAATCATAAAGATGTTGCGCAAACACATTACGAATATCTGCATCTAGAACTGCCGACATATCAATTTCATTAACAACAATATTCGAACTAACGTCTGCTTTATAGATGTTAATGATTTGTTCTAGCATGCTTTCGATTCGATTCGTATATGAGTACCTAACAGATGTATAATCGTTGTGAGCAATGAACCAAATATCACCAACATAAAGTTTCTTTTGCTGGAACTTACTACGCTTAAAATCAAACTCAGTGTAAGCCACCTTGACGTGATACGTATTGATCGAACCAGAATGTTCAATATCTTCACTTCCTAACATCCTAGGACGATCAGTAATTACCTTATCCATGACATCAGATAGCTTTTCGATATCGAAGCCTTCATAGATACGCTTCACTGAGTAAAGTTCTTGGCTTGTTTCAGAGGCTAATTTGTCTTGAATGTCTTTGATATGCTCATACGAAAACGGTAGTTCTGAAATACGTTCAACCAAATGATCTCTTTCCATTTCCTTTGGAAGTATAAGGCCACGCTTGAACGCTAATTTTCTTAAAGCCGTTTCAGACATCTTCTGCTTGTTCGAGTGTAAAGCCGTAAAGATGTCGCTTTCGTTTGAGAATAAAGTTGCTTGATATTTGTTCATGCTAACGACACCTATTCTGAGTAGTTGCAAATACGACCAACTTGCTTACTAGCAACTTGGTAAGGGAAGATTGATAGAGTCTGATTTATAAATGGTAGTGATTTCACTTTTTCATTAACCAATTCAAGCTGTGCCTTCGTAAATGAATACAGCAAAGCATAAGACTTGATCGCTTCTTCTAAGTGATCCCCAGAAGCTGAAGAAAACGGTGTAATGATAAAAATACGATCGAACTGATGAAGCAATTGATAATTAAAGATGTATTCCAGAACAAAAATAAAGTGTTCTTCGGTATCTACTTCTTCTTGCCAATAGATGTTTAAGATCTTCTTAGTTAAACGTTCGCCGTCTTCAGTATCAGCACGTACAAAATTATGTTCATACGAGTAAAAAAGCATCCCTGATGTTATCATTTCCAATGATGCAGGTAGGCACTTATCTTTAGCTACGAATTTGTTGTGCTTATCTGGGTAGAAAAAGGAACACTGGTCGTAATTTGGCACCTTCTGCCAAAGCAGATCTTTTTGTTGAGTTGCACGTCCATCAATGTTTCTACGCCTTTCGATGTTTTCAGTAATATCCAGTAAGAACCTAATCAGTCGGGGAGAAAAGATCGCCATTAACGATTTATCAGGTAAAGCGAACCTAGCTTTTTCTACATTTGGAATACGATCAAACAGTTTTGCATCGTATTCATTGTCATGATTGTAGATAAACAGCATCCCATGAACATTGAAGTCACTTGTTTTATCGTTCAGGAACATTTTCTTCCATTCATTACTCCGCTTAGCACATTCTACTTGCTGTCCTAGACTTTCTACATCAGCCAATATGCCTTTGCTGTGCTTTTTTTCTATTGTTTTTTTAGCATAAGATTTCAAATCAGTCTGAACATACTGAACAACGTTGGTGTATGGATCTGTATATGAAAAGACAACATCAGTAGGATGTGTTTTCTTGGGGTCTTCAGCTTTTAACTGTGCTTCAGACAAATGTGAACGCATACAACATTTCCAATTCAGATCTGTTTTTGTGTTCATGTCCCATTTGAGTTCATAGAAAACACGACTTGAGACAATACCCGCTATTTCATCGATGTTCTTAGTTTCTGCCATTTAGTTTACCTATAATTCCTTTATGTTATACGGTCATCTTATCTTTAGTAGCCCATAGCAACAATGACGCAGTGCGTGAAATTGCATTTAAAAAAGTAGCTTTATCCAGATGTCCTTCAATGAAAGCATCTTTTCGATATCAGAGTTAATTCATTAGATACTAAATTATTAAAATAACTGACTCATTTCTGCCCAAAAATGAGTTTAACTGACTGTCCGGTTATCGCTCAAAGCCGACCTATAGAGTATTTGCGTTAACTCATAAAGGGGCAAAAACGAGTTACATCTTAATGTCCTCAATTGGCTGAACTTCGGCAAAGAGGTGTGAGTTCAACCACTCGATGCAACACACTGATTAAATCGCTCCGCAGGTGTTTCGTATTCTAGTGTTTTCCGCGGTCTCTCATTAAGTTGTCTGGCAACTTGGTTTAATCTTATCTGAGAATGCTCATTTAAGTTAGTTCCTTTTGGAAAGTATTGTCTTAATAGCCTATTTGTATTTTCATTGGAGCCGCGTTGCCAAGGTGATTGTGGATCGCAGAAGTATACTTGAATATCTGTAGCTAGAGTAAAGTCTTAATGATTAGTAAGCTCACATCCTCTGTCCCAAGTTAATGATTTATAAAGCTCTGCTGGCAACTTATTAGCTTGTTTAATCAACGCTTCGATTACTGGCTTTGTTTTATTACTAGGTACTTTCACTAACATTACATACCGAGAGTGTCGCTCAACTAGAGTCGCGATAAAACTGTTTCCTGAGCCTTGGATCAAGTCCCCCTCCCAGTGACCTGGAACAGCTCTGTCTTCAACATTTGATGGCCTTTCACTAATTGGTACAGCGTCGACTATCCTTCCTAACCCTTTACCTTTAAGAGTGGCATATATTGATTTCCTGACTACCCGTTGCGTTCTTAAGTGTTTTTGTAGCTCTTTTTTTTAGGCGCCGCGGGTTTGTATATATAGGGTTTTATATATTGTTTCGTGCGACACATTCAAATCCTCATTATTGGGATATTTCCGCCTAAGCCAACCAGAGATTTGCTGAGGTGACCATGCAGATTCCATCTTTTGAGCAATGATTAAACATAATTCTTTGTTGCCATACAGCTTACAAGGCTTAGGGCGTTTGGCATTTTCCCAGGCAACTTTGTCAGCTTTACTCGCTCGATATTTTTTAATCCCGCCGTGGCGGTTTACTTCACGGCAAATAGTGGAAGGAGAGCGATTGAGATATCACGCTATTTCTCGAAGTGACTTACCTGCTGATAACCCTCTTGAAATGTCTTCTCGTTCTGCAAGAGTTAGTGTTGTTGGTGAGCGTTTGGGCTCAAGCGGCCGAACACCACCTGTTTTATGGATAATACCTAATATAGATGAATGGTATCGATCAAATAATCTTGCTATATCATGCGCACTATCACCACGCTGATATCGATCCCAAATTAACCTTCTTTGTTCTGCATTATAATAAATACGCTTTCTCTGTTTCATGTAAACGCTCCTTTAACTAATAATAAGGATAGCGTTGCATTCACCAATTGAACTCACAGGAATAACCGGACACTGAAAAGTTAAATTTATTCCTGCTTCTTTGAGTCGGAGCCTAATTTTGTCCGATAACATTATTAAACACCGTTTTGGGACAAAATAACATGCTTAATTCCTAGCTGTTTTAATTACTTGTTTACAAAGGTAATTATTGGTGAAATTATCAGAGTATGTAATATACGCCGTTTTGGTGTGTTATAAACCACCAAAATGCTGTTCAATAAGCTGCTAAATGGCCGGAAAAGTTAATATATTGAGCTAAGTAATTATGAGTAAAATTGAACAAACTGAAGGTAAGTTAAAAAGAAGTATTAAAAATAACAACAAAAAGAGTGGTCTTAAGGAAGTTAAAAAGATTTATAAGTACTTGGAACATAATAATCAAGTTAGTGATGATGTAATTATTAGGCTATTACGCTTATGCTGTAATTATTATGACAATTTTGATCTAGTTGAAGACAATATAAAGACATTGACATATCTAGCAAATTTTTACCTGGAATTCAATGCAATGCAAGCTGCTTATAGGGCTATTGAGGAAGCATCTGATCTGGCAAGAGAAAATAACAAACTTAAAGAGTATATTGAGTTAAATAAATTATTATTGCGAGCATGTTTTCATGGTGAGGACCTAAACGGGGCTTTAGAGTGCTATGAAATAATTAAAGAGTTATCACCAAACACAGCGATTGATGATGTGGTTTTACTTAATATTGGGGCTGTTTATATACAACAAAATCGGATAGATGAAGCGATTGAAATATTTGAAAGTCTGATTCACCATTATGATGAGTCAATAAAATTCAATTGCAAAGTAAATCTTGCAATTTGTTATAGGAAGAAAGGTTTCAGTAATAAATCAGTATTTATTCTAGAGAATTTAGATAAGTCTAAAATTGTTGATGAGGATTATTTAATTGAATATGAATTGGTATTTGCAAAGTCACTAGTACATAGTGAGTACTATGAAAAAGCTATACTAAGGATGTTGAATGCTGTCAATTTGATAGAGCATAAAATGACATCCGTTATCAAGTTATATTACAGAAGAGGGATTCGAGAAAGGTATGTATCTAGATTAGAAAATATTATTTTGTCTATTCCGCCTGAAGAAATTAGTAATAATATATTATACATTGTTGCTTTTACCCGTTCTAATCAAACTTCAGACTGGATGAACCTTTTACAGTGGTGTGATACGGTATATAAAAATAAAGACGTATCTTCTATAGATTCTTTAGAACTTGAAAAAAGCGTTCAATACGTAGCGGATAATGGCGCACCTTTTCTTTATGGAATGTTAGAGAAATATGATGACCACCATGACCTCCATTCATGGCGCTGGGATAATCTAACATCAATAATCAATGATGTCTCATCTAAACATAAAATCCCCCTTCCTCTAACACCTGAATGTACCAAGAAAATTTATAACTCATTACTAGAATATTCTAAAAGCTCATCCCTAATTATTAGCTTCCTATCAATAAGTGGTAAGTTAATGCTAATAAATGACGGTAAGTATGAGTTCGTTACTCTTGATGAAAGTATTTTTCTAAATCACATCGAAATGATACAAAAATATAAACGCAATGAATTAGGAAGTAATACTTTTGCTCGTGGCGTAGAAAAAACTCAGAATTATATTTTTGATTTAATTTCTAATTTCATAGTTGATTCTGATGAGTGTGATAAAAATGCACTTGTGTATTTTCCTGACAAATACGATTACTTTCCTATTTCCTCATGTTTTTTTAAAAATGAGTCATTGAGAAATAAAATGATTCAAGGTGAGTATACGATAAAATCTGTACCAGTAATGTTCTTAGGGAATGAATCACAAAGGAGTTGTTCTGCATCCAAGGTATTAGGGATTTGCGATGACTACACCTTGAAGTTATCAAAACGTGAAATACAAAATTTTGTAGAGAACCTAAATATCAGTGAGATTCAGTTAATTGAGCAGGATGATAATGTTAAATTTGAAAAAGAAATTTTAGACTCTGATATATTACATGTAACCACACATGGTACGCCACTGGATTTTTATTGTGATCCTAATCATGCAAGCTTGGGCGATTCACATGTTATTAATACACACAGTATACAAACTAAACTGTATAAGCTTAATTATAAATTAGTATTATTAAATTCATGTCATAGCTCTTCAAGTTTAAATCGTAGACAAATTAATTTAACTGCGCCCAATTCCAAACTCAATCAAATCCGAAGTTATGATACATTTACTTTACCTTCAATATTTCTTATTAATCGGACCGCAAGTTGCATAGCATCATCATGGAAAACATTTGATAAATTTTCATATGTTTTATCTCATCGAATTTCTATGAATATGATGCGTTTTGACGATTATGAAAAATCATTTTCAGCATCTCTCGCCGAACTTGTTTCAGTTACAGGGAGTTCTTTGTGTTGTATATTAGACGATAAGGTTGAGGAACAGAAGATTATGCTAGATTCGAATATTTCAACTATTCAAATGCTAAAACATCCATATGCTTACTCAACATATCAATTCTTCTCATTGCTATAATGATTTCACACGAGGAGTAAGCCATTTAACAAAGCCTTTAAACGGAACAAAAACTGTTGGCTTTGTTTCGTACCTCACAAGTATAGCCAACAATTTTTTCTTATTATTAGAGTGTTGAGGCTTTAGAGTTACTCTTTTTTAAGAAAACAGCCTGTTGTAAGGGCTCCAAAAATGCATTATCTAATACTTTAAAGCGCCTTGAGTTAATTTCAGAAGCTCTTTTTTTAATGAGTTTGGCTTTTAAAGTTATCCAACAGTATCGCTATAATGTTGCGTTCGTCTAGAGGAGTCCAGTTTGATTATTGATCTGCCAACAGAGAATGACTTTAATGATTCAGCTACCAATTTACTTAATTTGGCCTGGGATCAAGTTGTAGCTTTATTAGTTGAACATGAGCACGTCACTGAAAATACTGAGGAAGAATCATTAGAAATTACTGATTCAGAGCGCTATTGGAAAGCAGCCAAGCAAACATTAACAATGTCTTTATCCCTTGTTCAACAAGGTGTTGAATTTTATATGAAAGGACGAATTGTTTCAGTTTCGCCTTATTTACTAATTTCTGGTTCACCATCTTCTTGGCCAAAACAATCCAAAGATGAACAACATATTTCGTTCTCTAGATTTCGTTCTATTGATGCCCAAGATTTGAATAAAGTTCATGACACAGTGTTTAAGAAAAAGCTATCAAATGAATTTGTTCAATGGAATAAATGCATGCGTGAAGAAAGAAATAAAATAATACACACTGTGGACAAAAACCTTGTAGTTACACCAGAGAGCGTCATTGAATCAATATTATTTGCTCACGAATACTTCATGGGGCAAAAAACATGGATGCAAAGTAGAAATTCATACTTAGTTAACTCTCCATCAAATTCAACACTTTATGCACAGAAAGACGATCTAAATAAGCCATATTTGATAATTGAACTTTTTGCTGATGTTGAAGCTATTACTTCTTTCTTAGAACCATCTAAAATCAAAAGGTTTTTTGGCTTTAATAAAAAGGCACGCTCGTTACATTGCCCGAAATGCTATGAAGAAGTATCTAAGATGGACTTTTTCGATTTGGATGTTGCAGAAACATTATTCAAACCGTACTACCAATTAGAATCAGGTGACTTTCAATGCGTTGTTTGCAATCATAAGGGGGTATTATTAAATATTCAGTGTTCGGAAGAGGATTGCGAAAGCTGTTATGTAGATGAACAAACAGGTTCGTGTCTAGTGTGTGGTCATAAAAATGCGTAACAACAAAGCTCTTAAGACAGAGATTCCCAATCTATCGCTGGATTTCGTGTTTAGGTGGTATAGTTAAGCAGTTGTGTTACCACCGTCAGCTCGTGGCACTTAGCTGAACTTCGGCAAAGAGCGAGAAGCAGTCATTCAGTTGAGTCGTCATTAGTTTAGTAATAATAGGAGGAAACTTACCTATTTTTTTACATGTTTATATAAGCTACAGAAAGCATAATATTTATAGCTGGCAATAACTTATAGTATTTGCTATTAATATACGTTCACAAAATAAGGCTGTTTTCGCACTAGAATAGGGAAAGTGTCCTCTGATAAAGTTGTTATATGTTGGTACACACAATTAAAGGATTTTCCAATGAGTACTGAAGTATGGATTACACTAGTTTCATTAAAAAAGACATCAAGCTTTTCTTTAACAGGTAATCCTGATGAAATTGGTGGTCATATACTAGAAGTACTTCATGTTTTTGGTGCAGAAATTGACCTGGATAGCTTTAAAATAACAATAACTTCTCTTTTAGAAAATACTGGCTCATTAAGAAAGCGCGTTAATGAATACGTGTCTAAGCACCGAGGTCACTCTCCAGTAATAAATAAACTAAATGACTTCTTTCGATTACTTGATGATAATGAAAAATTCTACTTATTACCTGGAATAAAAGAACTTACTCAAAAACAAGAAATGGAGACTTACAACGAGCTTTTATCTCATGTGAGGGGTGATGTAAACCTTACTTACATTCAGGAAAAGTTCTCCGAAACATTTGATGACTTTCTTGATAAGTACTCAATAGAGGGGAGGATATCTGATAAAAAGATAAAAATAGGAGAAGGGCTGAAAAGTAATCGAGTTTGTCGCTTTTGCAATAACACACGAGATAAGGTAACTAAATTCTCTCAGGAAGCTCATGCCATATCTGAATCATTGGGAAATAAAACCGTTATACTTAATGAGGAATGTGATGGTTGCAATAAATACTTCTCTGAAACAATAGAGCGGGACATAGATACATATCTGAAAACCTTGACAACCTTTTTTAAGGTGCAAAATAAGGATAACAAAGTTCCTAAAATAAAAGGAAAAAATTTCGAGTTATCTCATAATTCAACAGGTTTAGGTCCAGACCATATATTAATGTACATGCCTTCTGACGATGATGAGGGGCGCGATAAATCAACTCCCCCTAAAAAAATTCCTCTTGAATTTAATGCCAAAGTAAAAATGCAAAACATATATAAAGCACTTGTTAAGTTTTCACTTAGTGTTATCGATAATGATGATATTAATAAGTTCGGTAAAACTATAAGCTGGATATCAAGCGATTTTTTCTATAAGAATCTTCCTAAAATCGCGTTGCTGAAATCCTATCATGGTTTTTCAAAAGGAGCCGAGCTTAAAGTCTATTTAAGAAAAGATGATGACGCTCGACTTCCTTTTGCTGTAGGCGAGTTTCAATTTACGTTTTTAAAGTATGTTTTCATTATTCCAACGTTCGACGATGACGAATATGATTTTACCGAAAATGATAACTATGAGTATTTCTGGAGTTTTTTTAAGTTTTACGATCTTAAAAAGAACTGGGATTATCAGTGTTTTTCAAATTCAGAAGCGAAGGACTTTGTCTTCAACATGATCTTAGATATGAAACCATATAACAATCAAAAGCAGTCGGACGCATAAATGCGCCGCTGTTTTGGGCGTTACCAATGTCCGCTTACGGCACAAACCGGAAATCACTCATCCATAAATTCCGAATTTATACATTAATCTTTTTAAAGCCTAAAGTAATTAATTCTCAACCATTCAGATATTTACCTAAACCTAATCTTACTTAGATTTAAGGTGGACTCTAATTAATAAATCTCAATCTGAGTGCCACACCTTGCTTAAAATTAAAACTATTCTCAATCTGCCGCGAATTCTCAACTTAAGTGGCGCTGGCCAAAAAAAATTCAAAAAGCACACATTTTTTCAAATAACAATTGATAACCATTTTCGTTTAGATTAGTATGTACGTACTAAATGAAATTGAGAGTGGTTTGTATTCATGTATATTTGTCTATGTCACGGTGTGACTGATAAAAAAATTGAGCAAACAATTGACGATGGTGCAACAACCATGCGTGAATTAACCAAAGAGCTTAAAGTAGGCAGCCAATGCGGTAAGTGTTGTGGTTGTACCAAAAAGATCCTTAATCGCAGACTTATTCAAATTGCGGATGTAACGGATCAAGTTGCTTAATTACATATAAAAAACTTAGATATAAAAA
>NZ_BADV01000054.1:0-20170 GCF_000238895.1 Pseudoalteromonas sp. BSi20429
AAGCGTCTTGCCTTTCAACGGGGCGAAATATTAATGACCGCGCCGCAAAGTGTCAACATATAAAAGTCATAAATTGAAAAAAGAGGTTTATTCGTTGTTTTTGTGTTCGATCTGCGTGTTTTATAGCTCTATTAAAGTTACTTTTTTAAAAATTTAAGAATATCAATGTGACTTTTATTATTGCTGAGTCTTCAAATTGGTTAAATTAAACACGGTATTAAAGTGGCTTGTTATTAAAAAACAACTCAAAAACATAAAACTCATTTTTTACTTAGCGATATTTTCCGTATTTAATTCGTTTTTTGTTTTAATTTTCTAAAAATATACCTATGTGTATATTCGCAGAAATATTTTTTGATCTAAATTGTGATCTAATCACTATGTATAAAATGAGTATTTGTTTTATCCGTTCAAAAATAGAGCAATCAATAACTTAACTTTGTATTAAACGTTTTTTTATACCTAACGTACAACTATGTTAAGAAGAAAAATTGGTGAGCTACAGTTTTTAGCGTGAGTTTATAAAAATGCCACAATTAACAAATGGTCAATTGGTTGGATATCACCGAAAATGGGGGCTCTCTCAAAGCCTTTATAAATGCGGGTTTGAATGAGTTATCCACGGTTTCTGTGGATAACTCTGTTTATGAAACTTTAAGAACATCATCGGCACCAATGGTTTAGGGTGCTACAACGATTTCAAGCTTTTAAATCACTATTTTTAATTCAATATAAAACAATGAGTTATGATTTGATGCTGAATGGATGCAACTCGATGAGGGAATTTTTTCGTAACGATAAACCAAGCAGTACCTTTGTGTAAAAAAGCATCATATATCACTGGGTGTTTGTAATAAAAGTTATAAAAATGTGTTTTAATTGGTTTTTGGTGTGTTTAGGCTCTATTTTAACAAAAAGATGCAAAAACTAAGTTTTACTATTTTTTCGAATCTTTACTTCTTTAATTACTTCAATTGTAGTGATAAATCCGTGGCTTGAACTGCCTTGATGCTTTAAAATGATTCGTTCAGTAAAAGAGGCCTATTTATTTCATGCGCGCAATTTCAAAATCCCAGACTCGCCCAGATTTACTAAACGATCCCATCTTGCCCACATTAAAGACGATGACCATCCCGATGATATTCGGCATGATCACGCTAATGATGTTCAATATTGTCGATACATTTTTTATAAGCTTACTAGGCACTGAGCCGCTTGCAGCGGTGAGCTTTACATTTCCGGTTACCTTTACCGTTATTAGCTTAGCAATAGGGCTGGGGATCGGTACATCGGCAGTAATAGCAAAAGCGCTCGGTAGTAATAAAATAGATGAAGCGCGTTTTGACGCCAGTATTTCTTTAATGGTTGGTGTGGTTCTGGTTATTGTGTTGTCATCTGTTGGGTATTTACTGATTGACCCCATATTTACTTTGCTAGGAGCGGGCGCACAAGTATTGCCGTTAATACACGAATACATGAATATATGGTTTATCGGTAGTGTATTTTTAATAACCCCAATGATTGGTAACTCGGTACTGCGCGCCAGTGGCGATACAAAAACGCCAAGTATAGTAATGGGTGGAGCAGGGCTGATAAACGCCGTACTCGACCCTATACTGATATTTGGTTTTGGGCCAGTACCAGCGTTAGGTATTCAAGGCGCGGCCATAGCAAGCGTTATTGCATGGTCGGTTGCTGTGGTTATTATTTTATATATATTAGCGGTTAAAAAACGCTTGTTGAGCCTAAAAGCAGGCAAGCAAACAGTGACGGGCGCTATTCGTAAAATATTAAAAATTGGTTTGCCTGCTGCCGGCGCAAACATGCTTACACCCGTTGCAATGGCCGTAATGACCGCTATGGTTGCGCATCACGGGCCAGAGGCCGTAGCTGCATTTGGAGTGGGAAGTCGAATAGAATCTATTGCAAGTATATTAGTGCTTGCACTATCGATGACATTACCGCCATTTGTTAGCCAAAACTTTGGCGCTGGCAAATTATGCCGCGTTAAAGAAGCGTATACCGGCACACTAAAATTTGTAATGGTATGGCAATTTGCCATTTACGTATTACTCATTGCATTTTCAGGTGTTATAAGCCAATTATTTGGTAAAGAACAAGCTGTAATAGATGTAATTAAACTCTTTATTTATACCATCCCGCTAAGCTATGGCTTACAAGGGGTGATCATATTATCAAATTCATCGTTTAATGCTTTACACAAACCAATGTACGCATTGGTATTAAGTGTCATTCGGTTATTCATATTTTATGTACCATTTGCTTATGTAGGCAACGAAATAGCCGGATTATTAGGGCTATTTATTGGCGCTGCTTTAGGTAACTTATTTACAGCAATAGTGGCATACAAATGGTTTATGAAAAAACTAGAAGCGCTGAGCGGCGAATCGTTACAGGAGTGCAATAATTGAGCGACCATTTTCAGTTAAAATCACATTTTAAACCAGCAGGCGATCAGCCCACAGCGATTAAGCAGCTATGCGAAGGATTAGAAGCAGGCCTTGCACACCAAACTTTATTAGGTGCCACCGGTACAGGTAAAACCTTTACCATGGCTAATATTATTAACGATTTAAACCGTCCAACAATAATAATGGCGCACAACAAAACGCTTGCCGCGCAGCTATACGGGGAAATGAAAGAGTTTTTCCCTAAAAATGCGGTTGAGTATTTTGTATCGTATTACGATTACTACCAGCCAGAAGCCTATGTTGTATCTAGCGACACATTTATTGAAAAAGATGCCTCGATAAACGAGCATATAGAACAAATGCGTTTAAGTGCGACCAAAGCACTGCTCGAGCGTCGCGACACCATTATTGTGGCGTCGGTATCGGCTATTTATGGTTTGGGCGACCCTAAATCATACATGAAAATGATGCTACTTTTAAAAGTGGGCGAAAAAGTAGACCAACGCGACATGCTGCGTCGCCTAGCTGAAATACAATACACCCGCAATGATATAGATTTTAGCCGTGGTACATATCGTGTTCGTGGTGAAGTGGTTGATATATTTCCTGCAGAATCTAGCACCTTCGCAATTCGCGTAGAAATGTTTGATGACGAAATAGAGCGCTTGAGCATTTTTGATCCGCTTACAGGCGCCGTCGAAAAGCATATAATACGCACCACTATCTATCCAAAAACACACTATGTTACCCCGCGTGAAAAAATACTCGGTGCTATCGATAAAATACAAGAAGAACTAAAAGATCGAAGAGCCCAGTTACTCAGTGCTAATAAATTAGTAGAAGAGCAACGCGTAACGCAGCGTACGCAATACGATATAGAAATGATGCGGGAGCTAGGTTATTGCTCTGGTATAGAAAACTACAGCCGCTATTTATCGGGCCGTACGCCGGGCGATCCGCCACCCACATTACTTGATTACCTCCCAGACGACGCATTGATGATTATTGATGAGTCGCACGTAACCGTATCGCAAATTGGGGCAATGTATAAAGGCGACAGAAGCCGAAAAGAAAACCTGGTTGAGTATGGCTTCAGAATGCCCTCAGCAATGGACAACAGGCCGCTGCGCTTTGAAGAATTTGAAGCTATTTCACCACAAACAATTTATGTATCGGCAACGCCAGGCGACTTTGAGTTAGACCGTTGTGTGGGCGCAATAGCAGAGCAAGTAATTCGCCCAACAGGCTTGCTCGATCCACTTATTGAAGTGCGCCCAGTAGGCGATCAGGTTGATGATTTACTTTCAGAAATTTATAAAAGTGTAGAGAAGGGCGAACGCGTACTTGTAACCACTTTGACCAAACGTATGTCTGAGGATTTAACCGATTACTTAAGTGAGCACGACGTAAAAGTGCGTTACTTACATTCAGACATAGACACGGTTGAACGGGTTGAAATTATTCGTGATTTACGTGCAGGTGTGTTTGATGTGTTAGTGGGCATTAACTTACTTCGAGAAGGTCTGGATATGCCAGAAGTGGCGCTAGTAGCCATACTTGATGCAGACAAAGAAGGCTTTTTACGCTCAGCGCGTTCAATTATTCAAACCATTGGTCGTGCTGCACGTCACTTAGATGGTCGCGCTATTTTATACGGTGACAAAATTACAAAATCGATGGCTAAGGCCATGGACGAAACAGCGCGCAGACGCGAAATTCAGCATGCTTATAATATTGAACACGGTATTGAACCGCATTCACTAGCCAAAAAGATTCTTGATGCGATGGATGTAGGCGAAGAAGCCGGCCCTAAAGATAACCTTAGACTTGTTCGTAAAGATTCTAAAAAGGTACTTAGTGCGAAAGAAATTACAGTGCAAATTAAGCAGCTTGAAACCAAAATGCATGCATACGCAAGCGACCTAGAATTTGAAAAAGCGGGCTCTGTTCGCGATGAAATACATGAACTACAACAACAGTTGATTAATTAAAAATGACAGCAAACTTTACTCCTCTTATTACTGCGCTTGAAGATGCGCCAATTTTAAAAAATGAACTGTGCCGTGTTTTTCATGGCCGTGGCCATAGTGTTGAGGCGTTAAGTCATATTAATTTAGACTTTTATCCGCCAAGTTTGTTTTTGGTTTCGTACGACGAAATTGACGAGCAAACACTAAGCGAGCTTACCGATGTTGTGTGGCAGTGGGCACAAAAAAACCAGCCAGAGCTTATTAGCTCACTTGTGTATCAGCAACGCGCTGGCGTACAAAGCCAAAACACCGTGGTTTATGGGCAATTACCTAATCCGCATGTTGTAACCGAAAACGGCATTCGTTTTTTGGTTGATTTACAGAGCCGTCAAAATACTGGAATATTTCCCGATATGCGCAGCGGCCGTGAGTTTGTAATGGCTAATAGTAAGCATGGCAAAGTGCTTAACTTATTTTCGTATACATGTGGGTTTTCGCTTGCAGCCATGCAAGGCGAGGCAGATCATGTAATGAACATGGATATGAGCAAAGGTGTTCTTAAAGTCGGTAAGCAAAACCATCAACTAAACGGTTTTGAGCGCGGCGTAAGTTTTTTACCTCACGATATTTTAAAGTCGTTTGGAAAACTAAAAAAAGCAGCCCCGTTTGACTTAATAATAGTTGATCCGCCAAGCTTTCAAAAAGGCAGCTTTATTTTAACTAAAGACTATCAAAAAGTGCTGCGCAGGTTACCAGAGCTACTTTGCGATACCACACAATTGTTATTGTGCGCTAATAGCCCAGAGCTTAGCGAAGAGGCGTTTAAAGCGTTAATAAACGAGCACACCCAAGGCGCAATTGAATTTGTTGAGCGCCTAGCCCCTACCGAGCGCTTTATTGAAGTAGACAGCGACAGAAGCTTAAAAGCACTTATCTACAAAACGTCACAATCTGCTGATTAAATGAAGCTCAGCAAACGCCTAACTGCCATTGATACATTAATCTCGCAGCATCACGATATTATTTGGGATTGCTGCTGCGACCATGGTTATTTAGGCATGGCGCTATTAAAACGCGCAGCTGCAAACCAGGTTATTTTTGTAGATATAGTCGCCACTTTAATGAACGACCTAGAAGCGCAATTATCATCGATTAATAAATTACAAAAAACCTGTAATAAAAATCCGCAGTGGCAGGTCTTATGTCAGGATGTAGGCAAAATTGAAATTGCTCAAAGTAAAAGCCAAGTAGTTGTAATAGCAGGTGTTGGCGGTGAGCTGTTGTTAAGTTTAATACAACAAATTACTGCTAATAACGTAAGTGAGCATTTAAATAATGTTCGGTTTATTTTATGCCCAGTGCATCACACTTATAAGTTGCGAGTCGGTTTAAAGCAATTAGGTTTAGGGCTTGTAAGTGAGCAAATAGTTTACGACAACAAACGTTTTTATGAAGTGATTGAAGTGAGCTTTAGTAGCAATAATGAGATTAGTCATACCGGTAATAATATGTGGGACTTTGCTAGTGCAGAGCACGCTATGTACCAACGGCAACTCATAAATCATTATAATAAAATGCTCAATAAAGATAAGCCATACTATCAAAAAGTTATAACAGACTATCAAGAACTCACCGATAGTTAAAAAAGCCCGAAAGTAGGGCGTACATGTGATCTAATTACGACATTGACGACGTAATGTGTTCATAGTTTATATCGCACAACGCGAGTTTATTTGGTTTATTTATGTCAGATAACAAGAGTCACATTAATCATTTGCTTAGCAATGAGCAAAAATGGCAACACAGTTACGAGCAACCTATTTCTTATGCACCCCTTGTGCAATTGGCTAATAGTAGTTGGGTGGTGCCACAACATTTTTTACGTTACAAGCACACGCTTGAAAGCGTAAACGAAGTGCTTGAGAGTATAGAATTTTCGGCTCACTTTAGAGTGCTTGCTGCACAAAAAGGTGAAGAAATTTACCTGCAAGTAGCAGTGCTGAGCCCAGATAACTATCAAAAAAGTGCATCTGCAAATGAAGGCAAAGCCAAAAAGCTATTATTTGGCAGACGCTGGATAGTAGAGGAAAACTTACCTACTTCAGAACTTATCCAAACTGCATTTTTAGCGTTAAAAGTAGCGCGTGAACATGAAGTAAGAGAGCTTTTTCAGTTAATGCAAAGCGGCGCAACAAGTACGCCATTTAATAACCATCACGACTTACCGGTAATGGCGCAAAACCCTGAGCTTGTTAAAAGTGAAAGTGCTGAAAGCCGTATTGATGAAGTGCTTAAACGTATTGTATTTGCAGGAAAAAGTATTGAGCTTAAGAGCCAGGAGCAAATAGCCGAGCAACATTTATATACTGTTGAGCTGTTGTGTGAAGATTGCCAACTTAGCGAGTTTAATAAAAAAACAATCGCGTTTTTAACAGCAGATCCATCCGCTAATAGCTTTTTACACGCCTTAATTACAGCATTAGTAGCCACAAGCAATGATTACGTAAACGAGCAATTTAAGTACAAAGGTTTTGCCCGCTTTAGTAAACACGTTGTGGTTGAGCAAATAGGTAACTTAAGTATCGCTATGCGCTCGCCAAGTACCGTAGGGCTTTGCTCTATGGGTAAGCAACATGCTAATCAGTTAAATTTTGAGATAGACAGCGGGCGAGCACCACAGGGCTGCGGGCAAGCTATTGGTGGGTTTTTAGCTGCTCATGGTATTGAACAGCCAGAAAATGCACATTTATATCCAAATTACTTATAACAATTTAAAGCTTATTAATTTCATCTTTAACGCTAAAGCTTGAATCGGTAACAATAGCCTCAAGTGTTTGTACACGCTCTTTTAATGCAAGCACTTGTGCATTTGTTTCAGCTAATTGTTTATGGGCATCGCTGTTGTTGTTTTGCATTTTATGCTTAAACTCAAGATGCTTTTTATACATATCGTAAACCACTCCTGAGCCAACCGAAATTAGCACAATAAGTACAATCATCGTAGTTCCAGACATAACCTCATTCCTTATCATTTTATTATTCGTTTATGGTTAAAGTATAACCTTTAAGCGCTTTTGATAAAGCTGACAATTGTAACTTAATTTGTATACTTTACTTAAGCTCAGGTTTGAGCGTGTTCATCATTTATACACTTCAGATATTGTTTAATGGCTGCATAGCCACCATATAATAAACATACTTTAGCCAATACAGTGAGTTGCCATGTTAAATAATAAAATACCTCCCGTTATTGTTGTGCTGTTTTTTGCAGGCATAATGGCGCTTATTGCGCATTACAGTGTTATTGATTTCACCGCATTTATTACCTACTTAGCAGCAAGTTTGGTCATTATAGGGTGTGTTTTTTGTATTGCAGGGGTGGTGAGTTTTAAAATAGCAAACACCACTGTAAACCCTAATAAACCTGAGCAAGCGTCAAAACTTATTACTAGCGGTATTTATCGGATTTCGCGTAACCCAATGTACGTAGGTTTTGCATTTATTTTAGCAGGGTGGGGTATTTGGTTAAGTTCCTTGTGGGCACTTTTATGTATTATAGGGTTTATTGCGTATTTAACGTTTTTTCAAATAATACCCGAGGAGCGTGCGCTCACTAAATTATTTGGCGAAGAGTTTACCGCCTATAAAGCGCGCGTAAAACGCTGGTTGTAATCTCTACGTTAAAATTAAACAAACAAAAAAGGCTATCGATGATAGCCTTTTTTTGTTTACAGCAATTGTATTACTAATTAATTAGCGCTTATTCGTATTCTAACGGGTCTGTAATGTTATTTAGTGCAAATGCTTCAAGGCGTTCTTGGCACGCGCCACATTTACCACAGGCCTTTTCACGGCCGTTATAACAAGTCCACGTTTGGCTGTAATCTAATCCCATTTCAATACCGTCGGTTAAAATACCAATTTTAGTATTGTTTAAGTATGGGCTAAAAATTTCTACAGCGTCGTAATTAGCAATACGACACACATCATCCATTTTTTGCACAAATTCAGGACGGCAGTCAGGGTAAATAGCATGATCCCCAGAGTGAGCGCCGTAATAAACTTGGCCAGCTTTAAGTGATACCGCGTAACCAACAGCAAGCGAGAGCAAAATCATATTACGATTAGGTACAATCGTACTTTTCATGCTTTCTTCTTCGTAATGGCCTTCAGGCACATCAATATCATCAGTAAGTGATGAGCCACCAATAAGTTGGTTAATCGCCGAAATATCAACAATTTTGTGTGGAACGTTTAATTTTTCACACACACTTGCCGCCACTTTAAGCTCTTTTACATGACGCTGACCATAGTCAAATGATAGGGCATATACATCATGGCCTTGTTGCAGGGCTTTATTTAATACGGTAAATGAGTCCATACCGCCGGAATAAATAACAACTACTTTTTGCGTCATATCTGTTTTGCTCTTAGTTTTAATAGAGGTTTATATCAGGGCGCGATATACTACACGGCCGCAGCTTAAATAACAATTTTTGCACAGCGCTTTTTGGTTTTTTAATAGTAGCAATTTGGCTGCTAGGTAGTAAGTGAGATCTCTTTTGTACAAAATTAATGAAGTGTTTGAAACCATTCAAGGTGAAGCTAGCTTTACTGGCACACCCTCAATATTTTTACGTCTGCAAGGCTGCCCAGTAGGCTGCTCTTGGTGCGACACTAAGCAAACGTGGGATGTTGATAATGTATATAAAGTATCGCTGGATGAAACCGTAGAAAAAAAAGCCGACTCAGATCATTGGGCTAACGCCAGTGCAGAGCAAATTTTAGCGTTGTTTCAATCACGTGGTTATACCGCAAAGCACGTAGTAATTACCGGCGGCGAGCCATGCATGTTTGATTTAAATCCTGTATGTAACTTATTACACGAACACGGCTTTAGCACACAAATAGAAACCAGCGGCACGTTTGAAATACTCGCCCCAGAGCAAACATGGGTAACGGTATCGCCAAAAATTAATATGCGCGGTGGTTATGAAGTACTTACCAGCACCATGAAGCGTGCAAACGAGATAAAACACCCCGTTGCTATGCAAAAGCACGTAGAAGAGTTAGAAGAGTTATTTGCTAAAACAGGCGTTAACCCAAAGCTTGTTTATTTGCAGCCAATTAGCCAAAAAGTATCAGCAACCAAATTAGCAATCGACACCTGTATTGCCAAAAACTGGCGCCTATCAATACAAGTACATAAGTATTTAGGAATTAGTTAAAGCGTAGCTTAAAGTTATAGTACGTAGGTTGGGTAGAGCGTAGCGAAACCCAACGAATCTCCAATTCCACACCGTTTTATAACAACGCTCTATAATATTTAAATACACAGGCCGTATAAGCGAAGCGCCATCCGACAGCCCTGTACTTTATAGCCTGAACTTTATAACCTAAGATTACATCTACCCTAAAGCTCATATCTTCTTCGTTAATTGTGCTAATTAGTTTACTATGCGCGACTTAAAAATATTCTACTACTTACCACTAGGCTTATATGTCCGCAAATGCACTTTACACCGACCTTTCTGATTACTACGACTTAATGTGCGCAGATATAGATTATCAAGCCCAAAGCAATTCTATTCACAGGCTGCACCAAATTTTTGGTAATGGCGCAAATACCCATCTCGATTTAGCATGTGGCACCGGCCCGCATGTACGCCACTTTATTGACTACGGCTATAAAAGTAGTGGGCTTGATTTAAACCAGCCAATGCTCGATAAAGCACAAATTCGTTGCCCAGAAGCGCAATTTTCATTGCAAAATATGAGTGAATTTAAGGTAACTGAGCACGTGGATTTAATTACCTGCTTTTTGTATTCAATCCATTACTGCGACGGCATTAATAAGTTAAAAGAATGCCTTGCCAGCGTACACAGCGCATTAAACGTGGGTGGAATATTTTGTTTTAACACGGTTGATAAAAACAAAATCGACAGCGATTCATTTGTAGAGCACACCGCAACAAGCGAAAACAGCTTCTTCACATTTCGCTCTGGTTGGCATTACAGTGGCACTGGCAGCAAACAACTATTAAAACTCAGCATAGAAAAAACCACCGCAGATAAAACACTTGTATGGCACGACGAGCACCCAATGGTTGCTTTTAGTTATACCGAGCTTAAAGAAGCCTTAAAGCCGTACTTCGAAATCCACATATTTGAACATGACTACGATAAAATAACCCCATGGGCAGAGCGCTCAGGTAACGCCATTTTTGTCTGCGTAAAAATTTAAGGCAAACGCGTAGGTTGGGTAGAGCGTAGCGAAACCCAACGAACCTCCATATCCACGGCCAATACCCACACCCTATAACCCCGCATTATATATTTGAAAACGTAGGTCGGATAAGCGAAGCGGCATCCGACGATGCACCGTATTTGAGTTTCGGCGCGTAAAATTCTGTATATTAATTTCAGTTTCATCGACTCAAAAATATATGCTACCTTCAAATAGTGGATTTAATAATGATAAAAGGAATTTAAAATGGAACACTCTGCATCAATTCTCCTCCTAATAATTACCATATTGATTTGTCTTGGTTGGTACAACCATACAAAAAATTTAAAAATACAGTTTAAAAAAAATATTAAGGCATTAAATGATTCTTTAGCTTTAGCGCGAGAAGAAGCTAAAAAGCAATCATTGAAAAATAAAGAACTAACTGAGAAATATAGCCCAATCATTCAAGCCGAAGCTTACTCTCAAGCTTTATTAGATGAAGCGAAACTAAAAGCAAATGCTATAAAGCAAACTGCTGAAAATTTAGCTAATGAAGTAAAAAATGAATCTATTACTGTAAGTGAGTCATTAAAGGAACAAAGAATAGAGGGGAGCCTAAGACTTCGAGAAGCGAAGGAGAAAGCTGAAAAAATTAGGTTGGATGCTAATCAAGAAGCTGACCGTATTACTTTATTCGCAGAGCAAAGGGCTAAAGAGATTGCGGGTGATGCGTATGAAGCAAAAGAAAAAGCTAATACCTACGAGCAAGCAATAAAAGCAATGCGAAATACTATCGAAGGCTATAAGGACGACTATATCATTCCTAATCACTCAGTTTTAGATGACTTAGCTGAGGATTTTGGTCACAAAGAAGCTGGAGCAGAGCTAAAGTCAATACGTCAAAATATTAGGCAAATGATAAAAGAAGGATTTGCTGGGGATTGTGACTATGTTGAACAACATAGAAAAACATATGCAATCCATTTTGTAGTTGATGCATTTAACGGTAAAGTAGATAGTGCATTATCTAAAGTAAAACACGATAATTTTGGGAAAATAAACCAAGAAATATTAGATGCGTTCGCATTAGTTAACCACAATGGCGTTCCTTTTAGATAAGCTAGAATTAATGAAAAATATCTTAATGCACGTTTAATTGAACTAAAGTGGGCTGTAGCTACAAGTGAATTAAAAAGAATCGAACGTGAAGAGCAAGCAGAAATTAAGGCTCTAATTAGGGAAGAAGAAAAGGCTTTAAGAGATATTGAGAAAGCAAAGAAAGAAGCCGAAAAAGAAGAACGCTTACTTCAGAAAGCTTTGAAAAAAGCACGAGAAGAACTTTCTACTGCAAATGATGAGCAGCGAGCCGACTATGAAGCGAAATTACTTGATCTAGAAAAGCAATTAAAAGAAGCAGAAGATAAAGGTCAAAGAGCTATGTCGATGGCACAACAAACCCGAAGAGGGCATGTATACGTAATAAGCAATGTAGGCAGTTTTGGTGAAGAGGTATTCAAAATTGGTATGACCCGAAGACTTGAGCCTATGGATCGTGTCAAAGAACTAGGCGATGCATCTGTTCCTTTTTCCTTTGATGTTCATGCGATGATATTTAGTGAAGATGCGCCATCTTTAGAAAAAGAACTTCATCGCCGTTTTGATATTTACTCAGTGAATAAAATAAATTCAAGGAAAGAATTTTTCAAAACTACAATATCAGAAGTTAAGAAAGCTGTAGAGGGCAATGGGATTAAAGATGTTCATTGGACTTTAAAAGCTGAAGCTTCTGAGTATCGTGAGAGTTTAGCAATAGAGAAAAACTTACAATGTAATGCGGTTGCTTAACTCTTTCTTATTTAGTTTCATGTATTAAGACAAAGTAGGTGAATTAGTTTTTCTCATCAATTTCTTTCCCGCAATTATAACAATCGTTAGTGGGAAGCTTATAACTAGAAATAGAGCGCATTACTTGGTTTTTCTTACAGGCAGGGCAGACGTAATTAATTACAGAGATTATAAGCGCAATAGCGAAAACGAAACTACCGATATAAAATGGGTTTGAGTAAAATTGCATACTTGGTTCTGAAAAGTTAAAACCGATAATACAGATGATTAAGGCAGTTAAATAAAGTTTAAATTTTAGGCTTTTATTCAAGGTTTAAATATCCAATTGGCAAGGTGCTAATAATAAGTGCTTTGGCAGTTTTAACAAATTATTTACTCAATTACTATTTAAGTTTTTATATAGGCAAATGTATAGGCATAAAAAAAGCGTTGCCCTTGAGCAACGCTTTTCTGTATTTTTCTAATAGCTGGTAGCTAACTTACTTAGCCGCTAGCTTATTCTGCCACAAACTTATTCTGCAGCTAAATAATCCAAAACCACTTGATGGTGATCTTTAGTTTTAAACTTATCAAATAGGTGTTTAATTTTACCGTCTTGGCCTACTAAAAACGTTAGGCGATGAATACCATCGTACTCTTTACCCATAAACTTTTTGTAGCCCCATACACCAAATGCTTCAGCAATAGCGTGGTCTTCATCGGCTAATAGGTCAAAATTAAGCTCTTTTTTAGTTTCAAAGTTTTTAAGGCGCTTAATTGGATCTGGGCTAATACCTACAACGCGGGTGTTAAATTTAGCAAGCTGTGCTTGCTCATCGCGTAGGTTTTCGGCTTGTACAGTACAGCCCGGCGTTGACGCTTTAGGGTAAAAGTACACAAGCACTTGTTGCTCTTTTAACAGCTCGCTTAATGTTACTGTTTCGTCGTTTTGGTTTTGTAGGCTAAAAGCGGGTGCAGTATCGCCAGCTTGTAATGGACTAATTGTGTTCATGTTTAGCATCCTTAACGAATTCGTTTAAAAATATAATCTACGTTTAGTGTGTGAGAAAGGCTCTCAAAACTAATTTTAAATTGATCTATATCTACATCAACAGGTATGTTGAATTCAAGTTCACAACGCATTTTAATGTTGTCTTCTTGGGAATAAGTGTCTGACTTAAGTGAGCAAATACTAATATTATTGTCGGCAAAAAAGCGCGTTACTTTGCTCAATGTGCCTGGGGTGTCTATGCCTGTATATTCTAGTGTGTAACCTGCACAAAATTCGCTAGGAGTATGACTCGCTGTACGCTTCATCATGGTTAGCAGGCCAAGTTCCATGGCTTTAGTTGGCAGTACGTGCTCTATGCGGCTTATTGCCGACATGTCGCCGCTTAGTAGCATTATGAAGGTAAATTCGCAGCCTAAAATAGCAATACGGCTGTCAATAATGTTGCAGTGGCAATCGCTAACCAGTTGGGTTAGTTCACTTACAATACCGGGTCTGTCTTCGCCAATCGCTGTTAAAACAATTTGATGATTTGAAAATGCAGTCATGAGTTCAAATACCTTGTTACTTGGATTATATCAACCGAGTTGGCAACACCAAAAATACACACGAGAAGTTGCACGGCGGCGAAGTTTAACACAAAAAGGGCTCTAAACTACAGCACACGCTAATTAAGCGCTTTTAAAGTGCGGTGTTTCTTGTTTTTACTGGCACGGGAAAGTACCATAGCTAAAATTTGCTTATTTGCGCTTAGTTTTATTGCTAAGTTGAAGTGCTGAACTTTATTGCATTTAGGCAGCCAAATAATAAATGTAAAGTTAATATTGATTTTACACTGAACCAAATCGGCATTACCCACTCATATATTTGTTAAAACAATTAAAGGGTATGCTAAGGAGAAATATCTGTGCAGTATTGGATCCCAAAAGCACTTGCAGTAAGTGTATTGGTAAGTTTATCAGGGTGTAGTGTATTTATTAATAAGGCACATGACGAACGTAACTATCGTACGCATGAGCCTGTAAAAGCACCAACGTCGTTATCTCAACCAGCTCAAGACCCAGTTTATAAAATGGATGTAGGTCAATATGACAACAATCCTGAAGCTACAAATTACCGCCCACCGGCACAAGTATTAACAATTGCTAAAGGCAGTTGGGTAGAAGAGACAGATAAACAAGCGCGTATTTATTTTGATAAAAACGATGGCATTGCTGATTTAGATGAATTTCTTTGGGACACGATTCAATCAGTCCTCGCTGATAACAATGCAGCAACCACTAAAGAAGACAAGCTACTAGGTACTATTGAAACTGATTGGTACTCAATCATTAAAACCGAAGAAGGTTTTTGGTGGTGGGGCGATGAAGTTAACGATGACTTAGAAAAATTTAGATTCACTATTGAAGAAAAGTCACATCAGCGTACTGCGTCTTTACGTGTAGAGCTGATAGATTTTAAAGGCGACCATACGCTAACTGATTTGTTAAAGCAGCAGTTAGAAGTACGTGCGCTTAACCAAGTAGTGAGCGAGTTTGATTACCGTTACCGTCAACTTGAAGTTGATATGCGTAAACGTCAAGGTATTATTTCTCTTGAAATGGGCTTTGATAACAAAGGTAATGCAGCACTTGTAACTGAGCAATCTTACGAAGCTGTGTTTGACCGTTTCTCTGGATTTTTAGAGCGCTTGTCGTTCACTATTGTTGAAATTAACCCAGATACGGGCTTAATTACTGCTGATTATACTAAACCAGAAACAAGTGTTTGGGATTCAATTTGGGGTGATGACGTAGCTCAACTACCTATTGATGAAGGCCAATACCAAATTTTAGTAAGTAAAACTAAAGAAGGCGGTACTAGCTTAACGTGGATGGATGACAAAGGCGAAACGCTTGAGCCAGGTACTATGAATGGTTTACAACAAGCATTAGAAGCAGCACTCATTCAGCGCGGCATTAAAATTTAAATAATAATAAGTTTTACCACAAAAAGAGCGCTATGCTCTTTTTGTGGTTTTTATAGGTTAATAAATATGTCTCAGCTACCTCATCGTTCACACTACACGTGGCGCACTTGGTTTACTTTTTTGGTTCCTTCGTTAATTGGTGTGTTTTTATTTATGACACCCATTAGTACCTCGCAAGGGATGACCATTCCTATTGCCGTTATGGCAAAAGCGGTTCAAGCAATGATGCTTGGCTCTGCTCAAGCAATTATTACTCTGATTATTTGTATTACAGGGGTTATTTCTGTAATTACTAAAGTGTTTAAACCCGCCGCTATATGTAACTCACCTTTATTAAAGCATTTATTTGATGTGAGCTGGACATGGCTGGTGGTGCGCTTATTTGGTATGGCGTTTGGTTTAATGACGTACTTAAGCCTAGGCAGCGAGATGATTACCTCGGCCAATACTGGCGCGCTGGTATTAAATGACTTATTGCCAGTGTTGTTTTCGGTATTTATTTTAGCGGGCTTATTACTGCCGCTATTAATTAACTTTGGTCTACTAGAGCTTGCTGGTACGTTAATGACTAAAGTAATGCGCCCTGTATTTGGTGTACCGGGTAGAAGTGCGGTTGACTGTACTGCATCGTGGTTAGGTGATGGTAGTGTGGGTATTTTGATGACTGCAAGGCAGTACGATCAAAAGCACTATACACAACGCGAAGCGGCTATTATTGGTACTACGTTTTCAGCGGTTTCAATTACGTTTAGTTTAGTGGTGCTTGGGCAAGTTAAACTTGAATACTTATTTGCACCGTTTTACGCAACGGTATGTTTAGCCGGTATTGTTGCCGCTATTATTGTGCCGCGATTACCGCCACTGCGCTTTAAAAAAGACTTACTGATTGATGGTACTGAGCCAGATAGAGACGCTGAAACAATTCCGGGTCATAAAACCTTATTTGGTCATTCGTTAGATGTTGCATTAGCTAAAGCAGATAACTCAACGGGTGTTAAAGGTACTATAAAAGAGGGCTTACATAACGCGCTTGATATGGTGTTTGGTGTATTGCCTGTGGTTATGGCGGTAGGTACATTTGCACTGATCATTGCTGAGCATACGCCTATATTTCAGTATTTAGGTATGCCGTTTGTGCCATTTTTAGAGTTATTACAAGTACCCGAAGCGGCAGCAGCGTCGCAGACTATTATGGTTGGTTTTGCTGATATGTTTATTCCGTCAATATTAGCAGCAGGTACAATTGAAAGTGATGTAACGCGCTTTATTATTGCCGCAATGAGTGTAACTCAGCTTATTTATATGTCTGAGGTGGGCGCACTTTTACTTGGCAGTAAAATACCGGTAAATATTTTAGAGTTATTTATTATATTTATTTTGCGAACGCTAATTACTTTACCTGTTATTGCGCTAATGGCGCATTGGTTAGTAGGCTAAATTAACGAAAATATAATTAAGCGAATTGGTATTATTGAAAAAGCCCTGATTAATCAGGGCTTTTTTGTGTCTGTTGTATTTTTAATATTGGCGTTGGGCTTTTTAAACTCCGTTTTTGCAGAGAGTCTAATCAGCGCAATATTACCAATGACAATAGCAAAAACAACGGCGACAATAATTACAATATGCCAAGTTTGCATCGCAGTATCACTTAATATTTAGTACGTTTAAGTGTGACCGTTTTACGCTATAACAGCAATTAAATTACTCAAAACACAATCAATAATTTTAAACGCAATCAATAACTTTAAACACAATCAATAACCTTAAAAACGTCTAGCTACCGAAAGCGTTAAAAAGTTAAGCCCTGGGTTTGGCTCTTTAAAGCCTGCGTTTGAATAGTGAATAACTCTAAGGGCAACGTTAGTATGACCAAAGTCGGCAACAAGGCCTATGCGGTCTTCAAACTGGTAGTGAGTACTTATGTTTTTACCGGCAAACTGCGTTTCATCAATCAGTGATACACCAATCCCTGCTTCAACATAAAATGGGGTGTTGTTAAAACTAAAGGCAGGAAATTGCAGCACAGGTGACATAGCAAGTACTAGGTTTGATTGTGTTTCATCGCCGTGGCGGTATTCCCACATATTTACGCTGGTTTCAAAGTAAAAGCGTGCATCACCAATTATATTTTGCATGCTAGGTGCATGATACTGATACGCAAGCTTAACGCCGTTTACGTTACCTTCGCCTTTGAGAAAATCAACGGCATAACCGTGGTTCGATTGAGCAAAAGCAAGTTTGCCAAAAAGTGAAACTACTAATATAAATGAGATAATAAGTGTTTTAAGTGACGTTTTCATAGGTGCCAAATGTTTGTTTGATTCAAGTGATAACTAAATGATAAGGGCGACCTATTAACAATTACAATGAGGACAAAATACCGGTTGTATATGAGCTGTTAATGGAGGTTTCTAACTGCTTGAATTTATTTTAGTTATTTTATTGGTGCGATTTGGGCATTAATAAGTTGCTTATTTGTGCCTTTTTTATTGCGTATAGTTCGCGTAAATTACAGCCATCTTAATCACACAGACATATACAATTATGAAACTCTTTAAACTATTCGTTTTAGCCACTGCTTTTTTTAGTAGTTCGTTATTTGCACAAACTCAGCAATCGCCAGATCAGTTACTTGAATCAGTAGCCGATAAGCTATTTGCAGACATTGGCCAAGTAAATTCAAAAGGCACAGCAAGCAAAGAAGCGATGGCTGCCATTGTTGAAAAACGTTTAATGCCACATATCGATGTTAAGTTTGTGTCGTTTAAATTATTAGGTAAGCACATTAAAGGCATTGAGCGCGAACAGGCTGTTCAATTTATAGATGCAGTAGAGCATTACTTAACAGGCACATACGCTGGTGCACTAATGAAGTACACAGGTCAAAAAGTAGTATTTGAGCGTAATAACGCAAAAAGTGACTCTGAGTACGCAACAGTTAATACACAAATTATTGAGCCAAATGCGCCTACAATCGACTTAAGTTTTAAGCTTCGTTTAGGTAAAAATGATGAGTGGAAAGTATACGATATTGTTGCCGAAGGCATTTCACTATTAAGTGCTAAGCAAAAAGAGATTATTCAACGTATTTCTGAAGTGGGTTTAGATCAAGTTATTAGCGAGTTAAAAAGTAAATAGACTATTTGTCTGGCTCTGATTAAGCCCAACTCCAACCTCAAAAACGGCCAATTACTTATGTACTTGGCCGTTTTTATATTTGTAAGTAAAGGATTGCTGTTATTGCGTAATTTTGCGCTAGCAGCAAAACAAAGGTGTGCTAGAATATCGACACTTTGATTAAGCGTGGTGTCAGCTAAAAACTGATATAACTTACCACCCCCAAGCCACACTGGAGTTGTGTTGTTTTAATGGAAAATGTACTGATTTGGCCAAAGGAATACCCATTACTTATTAAAGGACTGGTAGAACAAAACGGTGCCTTTATTTTAGATGCTTTGGAAGCTTGGCCTGCTTGTCGTTCTACAAATGAAGACGATGGTGTATGCACCACTGTGTTACCGCCTATTTATTATTTGGCATGGCTAACCCCGCTAGAACCATTTGAAGAATGTTACTTTCAACATATCTCTGAATATGACGAAGACGCACAAGCGTATATTAGTGCGGTTAAAAGCCATTACTACGATAATGAATACACCCCTGAAAGCTTAGTGCTTATGTTGTGCCAACGCCTTGAAAAATACGCAAGTGTGGCTGCACAAAATACCATAGATACGCCACTGTCTTTAGTCGATTTGTTTTTTAGTAAACGCTATTTCACGTTAATTGAGCATGCGCTAAATAATAAAAGTAAACTTTCGGCAAAAGATACATTAGCCCTTTGGAAAGAAATTGATTTTAGAGAGCGCTTAAGTGCGTTTATTCCAGAGTCTATTGCTGATTTAGATACTCTTTCTGAACTTGCCAGCGAAAAAGTAGCAGCGGGTAAAGACTATTTTACGTTGCTTACACAGGTTTCTCCTGATGTTGACTCTGTTGTACTGCTAGAAAAAGCATTATTAACGCACCTACGTAAAAAAACAGCCAAGCAAACAATGGCAATGCGTTTTATTGAGCAAGGCGCTACAGGTGTTCTTGCTGATGAAAACAATAAAACAGCCTTTATGTGGGCCGCCGAAAAAGGCTTTGTAAATGTGGTTGAAACGCTACTTGCAAAGCAAGACAAAAAAGCGGTTGATAATTTAGGTAACACAGCACTTCATTACGCTGTATTTGCTAAAAATGAATCGTTAATGGTGCTGCTTATTAAAGCGGGCTATAACTTTAGAGCGCGCAATAAAGAAGGTTTAAGTTGTTACCGTTTGGCGGTTAGTATTAAAGCTAATAATTTGGTTAAATGTTTAGAGCGTGACTTTGGTATTAAAGAGCTTTCGCCAGAAGGGCAGTTCGATCGCATTAAAAAAGTACATGTGCTGCACGCTATTGTCACTATATTGCTGCCTTTGCAGTTGTTCTTCTTTTTTGATGAAACACTCTCTATTAAAAGTGAGCTGACGCTGAGTTTAACTATGGCGGCAGTGATTTGTTTTTTCTTTGCGACCACTTTAAAACGCTGTGCGTTATATCCACATATTAAACACCCTTGGGGCTTATTTGTGCTTAGAGGCTTTTCGTTTATTAGCTTAATTGCTCAAATAGGGTTGGCGAGTATTGTGGTGCTAGCTGCCTTAAGTGATTTAGTTTAGTCACTTTTAAACAGCTAATAAAAAACGCGCT
>NZ_BADV01000053.1:0-30737 GCF_000238895.1 Pseudoalteromonas sp. BSi20429
TTTTTTTAATGCTTTTATAAAAGAATTACCATTTCTTTTTAGGAGCAAACAATATATCTAAGTCGTCTTGCTCTTCTTCTGTTTTCTTTTTAAGTGCGCTTGCATTAGAAGCTCTCAGTTCAACACTAATTGCTTCTAAGTAACCCTCAACTTCTAGCCGTTTTGTTGTTACGTATTCATCAGAGTAGGTGACTGCACTGAGTGTTGCCTGCGCTTTTTCAAAGTACTGTCTTGCAGAACCAACCATACTGGCTGAGCGGGCAGACAAGCCCCGTTTTATTTGGCTTTCAATATTAATACGCAGCTGTAGTTTTTCGAGACGTTTATCTTCAAGAACAAAAACTTGGCTATCAATACGACCTTTGCTGTGTTCAGAGCGTAAAATTGAGCGTAATTTTTTAATGCCTTGAATTAGGCCTACAAGTTGTTTGTCATTACTCGGTAGCGTTAAAGCTTCACTGCTATTATCTTGAACTGGATTAGATAAGTGCGTTTTTGCTTCACTTAAGCGGCTTTTAAGTGCTTTAGATGTTTGCGAGTTAGTAACCATTGTATTTAAGGCTTCGTAAATACGGCGCTGTAATGTACGAATTAGATTTTCAGAAAGGGGGATGTTAGCACTATTCATTAGCGCTTCTTCTGTTTCTTCTATTATAGCTTTTTGTTTTGTAAGCTCTTTACGGCGTTCTGCCTCTTGTTTTTCTTTGTGTTGTTGTACAGCACTTACCCAAAGTGCAATCACAATCAATGCAACTATAAGCACTATTATAATAGAAACGATCATGGTGTAATTCTCGGATATATAACCTAATTATTTAATCTTACATTAAATATACGTTAACAGGGTAGCTTTGCGCCGATTAACTTAAAAAATATACCAAAAAATTGATAGGTTGAGCTCTTTATAAACTGCAGTAAGCCTAAGGGCTTATAAACTAAAGCTGAATAATCATCGCTACCTGAAGCATATTTATTATGCTAGCCTTGAGCTCTAATCAGATAATTGCACACCTAAAGACCTAAAGTGCTATTTTACGTAAATAACACTTGGTTTTAAGCGGTATTGCCTTTATAAATAATATGAATAATAACGTTAAAATTTGCAGCCATGAAATTACAACAACTCAGATACATCGTAGAAGTACAAAATCATAAATTAAATGTTTCAGCGACTGCTGAGAGTTTATTTACCTCGCAGCCAGGAATTTCTAAACAAGTACGCATGTTAGAAGATGAGTTGGGTGTGCAAATTTTTGGTCGCAGTGGTAAGCATTTAACGCATGTAACCGGTGCCGGCGAAGATATTATTAATATTTCTCGTGAAATACTCTCTAAAGTAGAAGGTATTAAAGCCGTTGCTAATGAGCATACGCTACCTGATCAAGGTAAGTTAAATATTGCTACAACACATACCCAAGCTCGTTATGCTTTGCCTAACGTAATTCAAGGGTTTATGAAAAAATACCCTGCGGTATCGCTTCACATGCACCAAGGTACTCCACAGCAAATATCGGATGCTGCAGCACGCGGTGATGCCGATTTTGCTATTGCAACAGAAGCACTGCATTTGTATTCAGATTTAGTTATGCTGCCTTGCTACCATTGGAATCGCAGTATTGTTGTAGCTAAAGACCATCCGCTCGCTAAAAAGGCAAATAGTTTAACTGTGGCTGATATTGCTCAATATCCACTCATTACATATGTATTTGGTTTTACGGGCCGCTCAGAGTTAGATAAAGCGTTTAGCGCACACGGGCTTGAACCACACATTGTATTTACCGCAACCGATGCTGATGTTATAAAAACATACGTACGACTGGGTTTAGGAGTTGGTGTTGTTGCTTCAATGGCGATAGATCAAGTGAGCGATACCGATTTAGTGTGTATTGATGCAAGCCACTTATTTGAAGCTAGCACGACCAAAATTGGTTTTAGAAAGGGCAGTTTTTTACGTACTTATATGTATGATTTTATCGAACGTTTTGCACCGCATTTAACTAAAGAGCGCGTGGAGCGAGCAAGCTTATTACGGAACCAAGATGACGTAGATAAGTTATTTGCAGATATAGAGTTACCCGTTAAATAATGTCACTACATTAAACGAATAATAAAAAAGCCGCCTATTTTAAAAATAGGCGGCTTTTTCTTTTTATAGCGAGCTGATTAACATTCGATAATATTAACAGCCAATCCACCGCGAGCGGTTTCTTTATATTTAGTTTTCATATCGTTACCAGTTTCAAGCATGGTTTTAATCACTTTATCAAGCGATACCTTTTGCTCGCCACTGCCACGTATAGCTAAACGTGAAGCGTTAATTGCTTTAATAGCACCCATTGCATTACGTTCAATACACGGCACCTGTACTAAGCCACCAACAGGGTCGCATGTTAGGCCTAAATTATGTTCCATACCAATTTCTGCTGCGTTTTCTACTTGCACAACATTGCCACCAACAATTTCTGTTAATGCGCCTGCAGCCATAGAGCACGCAACGCCCACTTCACCTTGGCAACCTACTTCGGCACCCGATATAGAGGCATTCTTTTTATATAGAATACCAATAGCAGCAGCGGTTAATAAATAACGCGTGGCTATATCGCGGTCTACTTCTTTCACAAATGTGTGATAGTACATAAGCACAGCTGGTAAAATACCCGCAGCACCATTAGTTGGTGCGGTAACTACACGGCCACCTGCCGCATTTTCTTCGTTTACGGCAAGGGCAAATAAATCAACCCAGTCCATTGCACGAAGCGGGTCGTTACTGACCTCTATATTTAGTTTTAAGTATAAGCTGGGCGCACGGCGTTTTACTTTTAAGCCGCCAGGTAAAATACCTTCGGTGCGCATACCACGGTCAATACACGCCATCATTACTTTCCAAATATGGAACAATGTGTCTTTTACTTCGTCTTCAGTGCGCAGTGTTTTTTCGTTTTTCATCATCAAGGTAGAAACACTAAACCCAGACTCTTTACACATCTCTAGTAGTTCTTTTGCGCTACCAAATGGGAAGGGGGCTGGATTTTCTTCTCTAATATCGAGGGCCGCCTGTTTTTCGTTTTCAAACTCTTCGTCGGTAACAATGAAGCCACCGCCAATAGAGTAATATACTTTGCTGTAAATTTTTTCGCCGTTGTTTGAGGCGATAATTTCCATTGCATTAGAATGCTTAGGCAGTGTTTTACGACGATGAAAAACAATAGCACCTTGTTTTGGAAACTTAGCTTTGTGTGTTTTGTTTAGATAAATAACCTGATCTTTTTCGATGGTTGCTAAAATGTCGTCGACTAAATCGGCGTCAATTGTTTCAGGATCGTAACCGGCTAAACCAAGAATTACGGCTTTACCCGAGCCATGGCCAACACCTGTTTGACCAAGAGAGCCATAAAGCTCTACTTTAATATCGGTCACATTTGCTAATAATTGTTGTTCTTGTAGGTCATTAACAAATAAGCGTGATGCGCGCATTGGGCCAACGGTGTGTGATGACGAAGGGCCAATACCAATGCTAAACATATCAAATGCACTGATCATAATGTGTGTGTCTCTACTTTGTTTTATCAGCACGAAGCTGCTCTTTGAACGGTCGAGCATGATAACGTGGAATTGTGATTGTGTAACTACTAATAACGAAGATTTAAACTGGTAAGGCGAGTTGTTTTGTAAAGTTTTTTATAATGCTTGCAGTCGCACCCCATAGTAAACCATGCGGTGTTTTAAAACCTTGCAAAATAACCGTTTTCCCAAATCGTTGAAAAGGTAAGGGTTGCCAGTTAGCTTCGTTATTTAACTCAGTGACAGAGAGCAAAAAGCTCGCTTGTACTTCATTATAGTCATTTTCCCAGGTGGTGTCTTTTTTGAGTAAACCCACATAGGGGCTAATACTAAAACCCGTTAAGGTTGAATACTCAGGTAAGTGACCTAATACATTAACGTTGCTTTGGGCAATATTTAGCTCTTCTTTTAGTTCGCGAAGGGCTGTGGTGCGAAGGGTAATGTCGCTTACTTCAAACTTACCTCCGGGCAAACAAATCTCCCCAGGGTGATGGTGTAAATAAGTAGGGCGTTTACACAGTAAAATATGTGCATGGTTATCTATATCAATAATTGGCAGCATAACAGCGCTAGCGCGTTTTTTACGTGTGTCTTTTAACTGATTTGGCGCAGCTGTAGGGCTTAACAGAAACCGCGCCATAATGTGTTCACTATTCAAAGCGACCTACTGTTTTAATAAAGGGAGGATTTTATTTACTTTATCGTAAGTTTCTTGATATTCCAATTCGACTTTAGAATCAGCTACTATTCCGCCGCCTGCCCAGCAGTAAATTTGCGCTTTGTGGCACACCAAGGTGCGAATAGTGATACTCGTATCCATATTTCCACACGCACTTAAATAACCAATTGAACCACAATAAATGCTGCGGCGATGCGGCTCTAGTTCTTCAATTATTTCCATCGCTCTAATTTTGGGTGCGCCTGTGATTGAGCCCCCCGGAAAAGCCGCTTTTAGCTGATCGACCGCTGTTTTACCTTCATCAAGTTCTGAGGTTACCGTGCTTACTAAATGGTGCACTGCCGGAAAGCTTTCAATAGCAAAAAGGGAGGGGACGTGAACGCTGCCTGGTTTTGCTACTTTGCCTAAATCGTTACGTAGTAAATCAACAATCATTACATTTTCAGCGCGATCTTTAGCTGATGCTGCGAGTATTTGCGCTTGTTGTTGATCCTCTAGTGCATCTGCTTTTCGTGGCAGTGTGCCTTTAATAGGCTTGGTTTCTACAACGTTATTATTTACAGATATAAAGCGCTCAGGAGAAATTGATAAAATAGCCCCTTGAGGGTGATTTATAAAGCTTGAAAACGGCGCTTTATTTGCCTCACGCAGTTTAATATAAGCTGCCCAAGGGGAGCCTTCAAACTGAGCGTTAAAGCGCTGCGCTAAATTAATTTGGTAACAATCGCCACTTTTTAAATACTCCTCAATTTGGGCAAACTTTGCAGCGTATTGCGTTTCGCTCATATTTGATTGCCAGTCGCTGTTTAGGGCAAAGGACTGCGTATTAACTCGGGAGTTAACGTGTGTATTTAAATATTGTTCATAAAGCGCTAATCGATCGGTGTTTGGCTGCGATACATAAAACCAGCTTTGTTGCTGCTTGTCGTAAATAAGGGCATCTAAGTAAAGGCCAATAGCCATTTGGGGAAGATTAATGTCTTCGATAGCACGAGTGGGGATGTTTTCAATTGTACGGCCTAGGTCGTAGCCAAAGTAGCCAAGCCAGCCGCCGTTAAAGGGTAAATCGTAACCGGCTTTTGTTTTATCAAGATGCGAAAGCTCATTATTCATAATTTCAAAGCAGTTATCACTACTTTCTATATTATTTAAAAAGCTTTTATTATTTTTTACTTCAAGGGTACTTTGCGGCTCAATGGCAATAATATCAAAACGGCTGTTTATATGATTACTATTTGCAGAATCTAATAGAATTGCATAAGGCAAATGTGAAAAATGCGCAAAAACGTCAATGCAGTTTTGTGTTATGCCTAATTTAATACAATTTTTTTATTGTTTAGCATTTACTGCCCCTTTAAGAACTGGCTCGAAACGGGCTGGGAGGGTATCATAAGTCAAATTTTTTGGCAGCACTAAGCTGTAAAAAAGAGTGCAAACCACCGTCACCGGTTTGATTTAGATTACGCGAAAACGCGTAACGGTAACTTAAGGAACCACTATGAGTACAATTTGTCAGCAAGACTTTATTGATAGCATTGAAGATGCATTGCAATATATTTCGTTCTATCACCCACTTGATTTTGTTCAAGCTCTCGAAAAAGCTTACAACAAAGAACAAAGTAAAGCGGCTAAAGACGCCATTGCACAAATTTTAATTAACTCACGCATGTCGGCTGAAGGCAAGCGTCCACTTTGCCAAGATACCGGTATTATTACCTGTTTTGTTAAAGTAGGTATGGATGTTAAGTGGGATAAAACAGATTTAACCGTTCAACAAATGGTTGATGAAGGTACTCGTCGTGCATATTTGAATCCAGATAACCCTTTACGTGCATCTATTGTTGCAGACCCTGCTGGCACGCGTAAAAACACGAAAGATAATACGCCTTCGGTTGTACATATTGATTTAGTAGCGGGTGGTAAAGTAGAAGTAATGGTTGCGGCTAAAGGCGGCGGCTCTGAAAACAAAAGTAAAATGGTTATGTTAAACCCGTCAGATGATGTTGCTGAATGGGTAGAAAAAACACTACCAACAATGGGTGCTGGTTGGTGTCCGCCAGGCATGCTAGGAATAGGTATTGGTGGTACGGCTGAAAAAGCGGCAGTAATGGCTAAAGAGTCGTTAATGGACCCAGTTGATATCCATGAACTAATGGAACGCGGCGCAGAAACGACTGAAGAAAAACTGCGTTTAGAAATTTTTGACCGTGCTAATAAATTAGGTATTGGCGCACAAGGCTTAGGCGGTTTAACAACGGTTGTTGATGTTAAAATTAAAACAGCACCAACGCATGCGGCTTCAAAACCTGTAGTAATGATCCCTAACTGTGCGGCAACTCGCCATGTACATTTTACACTTGACGGTTCTGGCCCTGCTAATTTAAAAGCACCTAAGCTAGAAGATTGGCCACAAGTAACATTTGAAGTGGGCGAAGGAACACGTCGTGTTGACTTAAATACACTGACTAAAAAAGATGTTCAAGAATGGAAAATGGGCGAAACTGTTTTACTTTCGGGCACTATTTTAACAGGTCGTGATGCAGCGCATAAACGTCTGCAAGATATGATCAATTCAGGTGAAGGTTTACCAAAAGGCGTAGACTTTGATAATAAATTTATTTATTACGTTGGACCAGTAGACGCGGTACGTGATGAAGCAGTTGGTCCTGCAGGCCCTACAACAGCTACTCGCATGGATAAATTCACCGATATGATGTTAGAAAAAACAGGCATTGTAGGCATGATTGGTAAAGCTGAACGTGGCCCTGCAACGGTTGAGTCTATTAAAGAGCATAAATCTGTTTATTTGATGGCAGTAGGCGGCGCAGCTTACTTAGTATCTAAAGCGATTAAAAAAGCACGCGTAGTTGCTTTTGAAGATTTAGGTATGGAAGCTATTTACGAATTTGAAGTAGAAGATATGCCAGTGACCGTTGCAGTAGACAGTGAAGGTGCTAATGCGCACACACAAGGCCCTGCAATCTGGAAAGCTAAAATTGAAGAGCTTGATAGCAAGCTAAAATAACGTACGTTTTGTATTTTTAAAAAGCGAGCCTAGTGCTCGCTTTTTTGTTTTTTTAAATAGAGTCATTACCAAGTTTACAGCTCTGACCAGTTTGCGAAAAAGCTCACTTTTTACTGGAAACCTATAGGCAGCAGTACGTGGCGGGCAAGCAGCACTTGTATATTAAACTTTACATGCAACAGCTGTATTACGTTCACGTAAACGTAAGTTGGTGTGGTTGTTCTATTTATAGTTTTTAAAACTTACAAATGACGATTTTGTGAATTTTTTATCTATACAATAGTTTTAATCCGGTTATTTAATTTAAGCTTGATGTTTTCATTGGTTTTATCTTCTGCGAGTATAGCGAACTCGAATATGAAGTGATAAAGTCTCGGCAATTTCCAGCGCGCATACCCTCTCACGGGTTAACTATTTCGGAGTATTTTAAGTGGCTGTGTTTAATCGAGTTGAATTTGATAACCATGAACAAGTGGTTTTTTGTTCTGATGAAGAGTCGGGTTTAAAAGCAATTATTGCTGTACATAATACTAACCTAGGTCCTGCAGTTGGTGGATGTAGAATGTGGGATTATGCGAACGACGAAGATGCTGTTTACGACGTGCTACGTTTATCAAAGGGCATGACTTATAAAAATGCAGTTGCGCGCTTACCATTTGGTGGTGGTAAATCTGTAATTATAGGTAACGCGAAAGAAATTAAATCTGAGCAATTATTCCGTGCATTTGGTCGCCAGTTAGAGCGATTAAATGGCAGCTATTACTCAGCAGAAGATGTAAACATCACATGTGCTGATGTAGCTATTATGAATAAAGAAACTAATTATGTACTGGGTCTTGAAGGTAAAAGTGGGAACCCATCGCCATTTACAGCATATGGTACGTTTTTAGGAATTAAAGCAGCGCTACAGCATCAACGTGGTCATCAAGATTTTGCAGGTGTGAAAGTGGCTGTTCAAGGTTTAGGTGCTGTTGCATATGGTTTATGTAAGCATTTAGCCGATGCGGGCGCTGAGCTGTTTGTAACTGACATTAACCAAGCTGCAATTGATCGCGTAGTTAATGATTTTGGCGCGACTGCGGTTGGCATTGATGAAATTTACGACTTAGATGTTGATGTTTATGCACCGTGTGCATTAGGTGCGACTATTAACGATTTAACGATACCGCGTTTAAAAGCGACTATTATTGCAGGCTGTGCTAATAATCAGTTAGCAGAGTCTCGCCACGGTGAAGTTATTCGTGAAAAAGGCATTTTATATGCACCAGATTACGTAATTAACGCTGGTGGTATTATTAATGTTTATTACGAAACAGCGCCAGAAGGTTACAGTGCAGCAGCGTCTAATAAACATGTTGAAGGTATTTTTAATACGTTAGCTGAAATCTTTGCCCGTAGCGAAAAAGAGCAAAAATCAACGCATTTAATTGCTGACGAATTAGCGCAAGAGATCATTAAAAACGGTCTGTGATCTAAGTTCTAATTTATATAAGGGTGTGCAAGTGCACACCCTTTGTTTATCTGTAAGTTAATGCAATTATTACTGAACAGCGGTACACTTTATTTTTAATTTTGTGCGGCAAATTATGACTCCCTCAACTTCTCTCATGCAGCCTATCGATTTAGATAATTGGCCTAGAAAGCAACACTTTGAATTATTTAAACACTTTTCTCAGCCTTACTTTAATGTGTGTGTGCGTTTAGATGCTCAAGCACTTTACGACTATTGCAAAACCAATCAATTTTCTTTTTTTCAAGCGTATGTATATTGCACCTTAAAAGCGTGCCATGAGTACGATTCAATAATGCTACGTATAATAGATAATCTACCATGGTTACTTAACAGTGTTCGCGCAAGTGTGGTTGAGTTGTCTGAAAACGATACGTTTGTTTTTAGTTATTTTAATAGCGCAAGCGATTTTAAAGAGTTTACAAATCATGCAAGTGACGTAAGCAAAAAAGCGAAATTACAGCCGTTATTTTCTGATGCATTTGCTCAAACAGAAGGGCAGGCAGATTTAATTCATATATCTGTTTTGCCGTGGCTGAATTTTAGTGCGTTTTCGCATGCATTTAGTGAAGGGCAGAGTTTAGGCATTCCTAAATTTGTATTTGGTCAGTTTGATAAACACACAGGCACAATGCCTTTAGCTATCGATGTACACCATTCATTAATGGATGGTTTGCACGTAGCGAAATTTATAAACACATTGCAGGGTACATTTGATACCTTTTGCAAAAATTAACTTTAAACACATCAGTAACGGCAGTGCAAAGCAGTAAATAATTTATAAGTAATCTATAAGTAATCTATAAGTAATCTATAAGTAATCTATAAGCAATGCGATGTGAATTACTTTATATTCAAATACATAACCTTGTATGCTTGAAAAGCACGTGTGCTGGACATATTTATATACCATACCTTAGCTCAGGAAATCCCCATGATAAATGGACTGTTAATTGTTGTTTTAATTCTTTTTGTGGTGATTTTCTGGCGTTGGCCATCAATTCAAAACCGATTATGGCGCAGTAAATATAAAGACTTTGCTTTAAATTCGCAGCAAAAAGATATTTTACTGCGTTGCATGCCCATCTATAAAAAAATGACCGACGCCGACAGAGAAAAATTAGAGCGACATATTACGTGGTTTTTAAACGAAAAACGCTTTGTCGGTTGTGATGGCTTAAGGCTAACGTCTGCAATGAAGTTAATTGTTGCCGCCGATGCGTGTGTATTAGTACTTAATAAACCGTGGCCGTTATATAGAAATGTAAAAGAAATTTTATTATATCCAAGTGCTTATTATGCTCCGCAATCAACTCGCGATAGTGCAGGACTTGTGAGTTACCATAATACGGTAAGACTAGGCGAGTCATGGCCTGGCGGCACGCTCGTTTTAAGCTGGCATGATGTACTTGAGGGTAATCGTTTACCAAGCGATGGACATAACTTGGTATTTCATGAGTTTGCGCATCAACTCGATCAAGAAACAGGTAAAACAACGGGCACACCCATTTTAAAAAGCTCAGCAGATTACAAAGAGTGGGGCCGAGTATTTAGCCGTGCTTTCACCCAGTTAAAAAGCCATGTTGCCTATAGCATGCCGCATGTTATTCACAGCTATGGTGCGACTAACGAAGCTGAGTTTTTTGCTGTACTCACCGAAACCTTCCTCGAAAAACCCGCAGAGCTTCGCCGATACGATCCTGAAATTTACAGTATGCTAGTTAATTACTATCAATTTGACCCTATCGTTTGGCATTAAACCTACATAAACCGCGCTTTATCATATAACGCTGGCAAGTTGCGTTTGTTTTTGTTGCAATCATGTGAAATAGTTTTTACTGCAACAATAACAAGCGAGAAACGCATGAAAAAAATGCTTCATACAGTATTGGCGCTGTCGGTGTCATTAGCGATAGGGCAGGTAAATGCCGCTGAAAAAGACGAACAAAAATGGCAAGTAGATTCACCTAAGGGGCAATTTGTTGACGCTGCAATTAGCGTTGAGCAGGGCACATGGATGAATATAGATATTAGCCCTGATGGTAAAACCGTGGTGTTTGACTTACTTGGCGATATTTACACTATGCCAATGAGTGGTGGTACAGCTACAAAGCTCACCTCTGATATTGCATGGCAAATGCAACCACGCTTTAGTCCTAACGGCAAAAGTATTGCGTTTACCTCCGACCAAGGTGGTGGCGATAATATTTGGATAATGGACTTAAATGGCGAAAACCAACACGCTGTTACCGATGAAACCTTTAGATTACTAAATGGCCCTGCATGGAGTCCTGATGGCGACTACTTAGTTGCACGTAAACACTTTACTGCTAGCCGCTCATTGGGAGCAGGTGAAGTGTGGTTGTATCACAAAGCGGGTGGCAAGGGCGTACAGCTTACAAAACGCGAGAACGATCAAAAAGATTTAGGTGAGCCAATGTTTTCACCTGATGGCCGTTATGTTTACTTTTCGCATGATGCAACACCCGGTAAAACCTTTCATTATTCAAAGGATTCTGTAGCGGGCATTTATAAAATTAAGCGCTACGACCGTGAAACCGGTGAAATTGAAACTGTAATCGATACGATGGGCGGTGCTATTAGGCCTACACCATCACCAGATGGTAAAAAGCTTGCTTATATAAAGCGTGATGATTTTCAAACTAGCTTGTATTTATATGACTTAACTAGCGGTGAGCACACTAAGCTTTACGATAAGCTTGAGCGAGATATGCAAGAAACATGGGCTATTCATGGTGTATACCCAACCATTGCATGGACACCCGATAACGAAGAGTTAGTATTTTGGGCTGGTGGTACAATTCACAAGCTAGATGTTGCAGACAAATCCGTTAAAACCATTCCTTTTAAAGTGCAAACTACTAAAAAAATTCAAAAAGCGGTGCGCTTTACACAAAACTTAGATACTGATGAGTTTGATGTAAAAATGCTGCGTAATGTGCAAGTAAGCCCAGATGGCGAAACGGCAATTTTTGAAGCACTAGGACACATTTATAAACGTGATTTAGAGTCAGGTAAAATTAAGCGTTTAACAAAGCAAACTGATCATTACGAATTATTTCCACAGTACTCTCGCGATGGTAAAAAAATAGTTTACACCACATGGGATGACAACAAACAAGGGTCTGTAAGGGTTGTGTCTGCGCGCAGTGGTCGTGGCGATACAATAACTAAAGAGCCTGGCAAGTACGTAGAGCCAACTTTTAGCCCAGATGGAAAGACTGTTGTTTATCGTAAAGCCACTGGCGGCAGTATTTTAAACCCTAAGTGGTCACTTAATCCGGGGGTTTATAGCGTAAGCGCAAAAGGCGGTAAAAGTGAGCTTATTTCAAAAAGTGGTTATCAACCACAATTTGGAGATGCAAACGATCGCGTTTTTATAATGAGTCCTTGGCCAAAACCAACGCTAAGTGTAGTTGAGCTTGAAAGTAAAAAAGTTCGCAAACTGTACGAGTCAGAACATGCTACTGAATTTAGAGTATCACCAGATGGGCAATACCTCGCATTTGCTGAGCGATTTAAAGTATTTGTAACGCCGTTTGTTCAAAGTGGTAAAACAATTAATATTGGGCCTAAAGACAGTCAATTTCCAATAGAGCAGTTATCAGTGCGTGCTGGTGAAAACATTAGTTGGAGCGCTAAGAGCAACAAACTTTATTGGACATTAGGGCCTGAGCTTTATCATGCAAGCCTTGAGGGGATGTTTGCCATTAACAAAGCCGAAGATGCCGACTTTAAAGTGAAAAGTGGCGATAATATCGGTTTCATTAAAAAAATGGCTGAGCCTAAAGGTATGATTGCGCTCACTGGTGCAAAAATTATAACTATGGACGGCGAAAAGGTTATTGAAAATGGTGTAATTATCACTGATGGTAAGCATATTAAAGCAATTGGTACAGCCAGCGATATAAGCATTCCTAAAGGTGCTGAGGTTATTGATGTAACAGGTAAAACTATTATGCCTGGTATTGTTGATGCTCATGCACATGGCTCGCAAGCAAGTGACGAAATTATACCTGAGCAAAACTGGAAAAACTTTGCAGGTTTAGCGCTAGGTGTTACTACAATTCACGATCCATCAAACGATACCTCAGAAATATTTACCGCAAGCGAAATGCAAAAGGCAGGCATGATTGTTGGCCCGCGTATTTTCTCAACCGGTACTATTTTATATGGCGCAAATATGCCAGGTTATACTTCGCATATTGACTCGTTAGACGATGCTAAATTTCATTTAGAGCGCCTTAAAAAAGTAGGGGCGTTTAGTGTTAAATCGTATAACCAACCACGTCGTGAGCAGCGCCAACAAGTTATTGAAGCAGGTCGGATGCTTGAAATGATGGTTGTCCCTGAAGGTGGCTCATTATTACAACATAACTTAAGTATGATTGTAGATGGACACACAGGTATCGAGCATTCAATCCCTGTAGAGAACATATACGACGATATAAAGCAGTTATGGTCGCAAAGTGATGTTGGCTATACACCAACACTTGTAGTGGCTTATGGTGGCATTTGGGGTGAAAATTACTGGTACGATAAAACTGATGTGTGGAATCATCCGCGTTTAAGTAAATTTGTGCCTAAAAATCAATTATTACCACGCTCTATGCGCCGCATTAAAGCGCCCGATCATCACTATAATCACTTTAATAACGCACGCGTTGCTGCTGAGCTACAAGACCTAGGAGTATTGGTTAACTTAGGTGCTCACGGCCAGCGTGAAGGCTTAGGTGCACACTGGGAGATGTGGATGTTTGCACAAGGCGGAATGACACCGCTTGAGGCTATACGTGCATCAACACTCGATCCGGCTAAGTATCTAGGACTTGATAAAAACGTAGGCTCGCTTGAAGTGGGCAAACTGGCAGATTTAATGGTTATAGATGGCGATCCGCTTAAAAATATTCGAGATTCGGATAAAGTAGATTACACCATGATCAATGGTCGCTTATTCAATGCCGAAACAATGAATGAAGTAGGTAAAAAAGAGCGCGAACCACTTTACTTCGAAAAGTTATAATTTATTTTGATCTTTTGAAAGCGGCTACGTAGCCGCTTTTTTAGTCTTACTCAACTTATAAGGCTCTATTTTTTTGATTAAATGGTGCAATTAAGGTTGGAAGACGATAATTAATATAATTTTTAGATATTTTTTTTAGCAAATAACGCACATAAAAAAACCGCTTAACGCGGTTTCTTTTAAAAATCATAAATGTTGATTAAACAACACCGCGCGGTAAGCGACAGTCATGATCTTTACGAGCTAAAATTACAATCCAAAGTTCTTCCGCTGTGTAACCTTCTTCGTTTTCGGTAACAACAGTGAATGGCGCTTTTTTCTGTGCTTTAACAGGCGCAGCTGCTTTTGGTTTTTTCGTTTTAGTTGTTTTACCAGAGTTTAACTTTTTAGTAAGCTCTGCTACGTCAGCTAGGCGTAAATTTTTACCGCCATCAATGCTGTACCAACCAGGTTTAGTTGTGATTTCAGGTTTTTTACCATTGGCAGTTTCGTACGCTGCTTCAAAGGCAGATAACACTTCTGTTTTGTCTAGTTTGCTCATCAGAGACCCTATACGTTGTGAACACAGATAAAGAAGAGGTATTTATACCTATTTTAAAACAGTTTTTCAATTTTTTGCGATTTTCCTTCCATTTTAGGGCTATAAACGCCAAAATTTGCACAAAATTCAGTGCTAAGTAAGGTAAGTTATATGCAACGTAGAGAATTTAACCAACTCCTAAATGACATTTTAAAACCTCATTTAATTAAAGATTTTTGCCCAAATGGCTTACAAGTTGAAGGTAAAAACGAAATTAAAAAAATTGTGACGGGTGTAACCGCAAGTCAAGCTTTAATAGATGCTGCCATTGAGCAACAAGCAGATGCTATTTTAGTTCACCATGGATTTTTTTGGAAAGGGGAATCCCAACCAATAACGGGAATGAAAAAGCGTCGTATAGGTGCGTTATTAGCACACGATATTAATTTATTTGGCTATCACTTACCACTCGATATTCATCCAGCAGTTGGCAATAACACGCAACTTGCAAAGTTATTGGATATTGAGATTGAAACAGGGCTAGAGCCAACTTCAAATAGCGTAGCAATGAAAGGGCGTTTAAAAACACCATTAAGTGGTGAAGATTTTGCAGATAAAATTGCAAAAGTGCTAAATCGAACCCCGCTCACAAGCTTAGTACGTTCAACAAAAATTGAAACCATTGCACTGTGCACCGGTGGTGGGCAAGGATATATTGATTTAGCTGCAGAGCAAGGCATTGATGCTTATTTAACGGGTGAGGCATCGGAGCAAACAATTCATAGTTCTCGTGAGCAAAACATTGATTTTTTTGCCGCAGGGCATCATGCAACAGAGCGCTATGGTGTAAAAGCTCTGGGTGAGTTACTTGCTCAAGAGCATGGCTTTGATGTGACATTTATAGACATAGATAACCCAGTTTAACTAGGCTATCTATTAATTAACCTGAACGCTACTTGAGATAGATTTATTATCTAGAGTTCAGGTTAGTTAGACGAAATGAGCTACAGTGCCTCTGGATCTATCCAGCGGCGTAAACTTAGCCATGTGTTTCCTACTACTTCGTGACTGTATTGCGTAACCACAAGTAAGGCATGAGCATTGGGAATAAACTGTTTGCTCCATGGAAGTGCAGCAAAATTATGATAATCAGTGGCTGCGGTTGTGACTTCAATACCTTGAGCATTAAATAAGTCTTTTGCGCGTGGCATGTGCAGCACAGATGTTACTAGTGCAACTTTAAAGTCGACTAATTTTGATGCCAGTAACTTAGCTTCTTCACCTGTATCCATTGCTTTTGGGTTTTGGGATATACGACTCTTATTAACGCCTAAACTAATTGCCGTTTGATACATAAGCCCGCTATTAGTGATATTTTGATAACCCCCGCCTGAAACTATTAGTTCTGCATTAGGGTAGTGCTTTGCCAGTTTTACACCTTCGACTAAGCGCGTTAGCGCACAATTACCTAATTGATTATTTGAACTTAAAGCCGAATTTGGGTTTATATCGCAACCTAGTACAACTATTTTGTCTATTTTTGGATGCTTTAGGGTATTAAATGCAAGCGACGCAGGTTCATTATTTTGGATAATTAAATTGGCGATAAAGGGTGTGCTCAATGCAAGTAATACAATTAAGCTTAAAGTAGATAAGAAGAGAGCTGATTTGCGGCCTTTAAATGCGAGTAGGAGCATCAGGCACGCAAATAAACCAAATAGAGGCAGTGGCATAAGTAAGCCACCAATCATTTTTTTAATAACAAACATAAGAATTAAACGCTGTAGAGTTAATTACAGCGATATTACTCATTATATTGATGATTATCGACCGTTATTTAGCTTACACGTATTTAAAAAGTGACGATAAACAGGGTTATCTTTCATGTCTTTTTTCATCGCTAAATACATAGGACGAGTAAGGCCAAGAGCGCCCAAAGGAATTGATTTAATTAAGCCTTGGCTTTCATAAGGTGTAACTAGCCAATCAGGTAAAGCGGCAACGCCCATGCCGGCACTTACTAGTTGAAAAATAAGTAACCCTTGGTCAACCGTTTTTAACGTACCGTCAAAACGTGCATTTTGAATGAAATGCTTAAATATATCTTGGCGTTCACGCGGGATAGGGTATGAAATAATAGTTTCGTTTTTTAAATCAAGCGCTGTTACATATGCTTTTTTAGCAAGTTCATGATCCGGTGCCACAATAAGCTTCAATTTAAAATCAAATAAGTGCGCGTATTCTAATGTGTCGGGTTCACGTATGTCAGATGTTAAAACTAAATCTAGCTCATCGCTTAGTAAGTCAGGAATAGCGTCGTAACTAAAGCCGCGCTCGTAATCAATTTTTATATCAGGCCAAAAGTTATTAAATTCTTTAATAGTAGGCAACAACCAATGAAAACATGCATGGCATTCCACACTTAAACGCAGTTGAGAAATAGGCTGATTTAAGCTTTCTTTCAAACGGCATTTAGTCGCTTCCATTTTTGGTAATATTTCGTGAGCTAACTCAAGTAATAGCATTCCCTGAGGGGTAAAGCGGACTGGTTGAGTTTTACGCTCAAATAATTGGCAATCTAATTTATTCTCTAAATCTTTGATTTGATGTGATAAAGCAGACTGTGTCAAAAATAATTCTCGTGCTGTATTAACCAAAGATCCTGTTTCTTTTAGGGTTGCTATGGTTTTTAAATGTTTAATACCAATCATCTTTAAAAATTCTCATGGGAAAAGTGAGTTCAGCTCAGATTAACCACATACTACGCCTATACAAAAAACGTTTCAACGTCTAGATGGCTAAAAGTTTGCGATTTATTGTGGTTTATTGCAGTTTGTTGCTATGAATCGCGAAAATATTAAAATTAGTAACGATAAAAGTCATTCAAAAACTGATTTGATGAGTTTTAGATGAGTTTGCTTCATGTTGTGTTTTAAGTATATCGATTGCGGTGTGCTTCACCTCAGTGTGAATTTTGACTATATAAATAACTGTGTGGGGGGGAATGGTTACTTTAGGTTGTGGTTTAAAAACTAAAGTCATTTTGCTTTTTAGCTTTAGTTTAGGTTAATGGATGAGTATATACGTAATACTTAAGCCAGCGACCTACTCGCTGGCTCTTTTTATAAGGGCTTATTAATAAGTAATATGGCTTCTTTGGCTGTGACCGGTTTTGACTTTAAAAAACCTTGGCCATAGTCGCACGCGGTGGATTGTAAAATGGCTAATTGTTCAAGTGTTTCTATCCCTTCAGCAACAACCTCAAGTTTTAATGATTGCGCAAGTGATAAAATGGCTTCAACAAGTGGGTTGGTGGAATCTTGTAGGTGGTCAATAAAGCTTTTATCTATTTTTAAAATATGAATAGGCAGTTGGTGCAAGTAGCCCAGTGCTGAATAACCCGTTCCAAAATCGTCAAGGCACAATTTTACTTTTAAAGGTGAAAGACCTTCTATTATTTGAGTGGCGAGTTCTAGATTTTCTATTAAGCCTGATTCGGTAATTTCTAAACATAAAGAACCCAGAGGTAATTGGTATTTATTATAAATAGAATGTATTTGCGCTACAAAATCGAGGCTTGCAAAATGTCGTGACGATACATTAACCGTTACTTTCAAAAAGCGATGACCTTGCTGGTGCCAATTAGAAATCTGCTGAGCGGCTAAATCAAGTAAATGTAAATCAAGATTTATAATTTGCCCTGTAGTTTCAGCTATCGGTATAAAGTCATTAGGTGGTACAAATCCTTTTTTTGGATGATGCCAGCGCACAAGTGCTTCAAATCCGATAACTTCACTTGTGGTAATTGTAAAAATTGGCTGAAAATAGAGTTCAAATTCATTGTGTTCTATACCGTGTTGCAAGTCGTTTTCGATATCGGCATGGGTTTTAAGTTTTTTACGCATCGTGTTATTAAAAAACTTAACTTGTCCACGCCCGGTGGATTTTGCTTCATACATAGCAGCATCAGCTTGTTGCAGTAATATATAAGCTTTATCGTTTATGTTGTCGGTATAGGCAATACCAATACTAGTAGAAGCTTGAAGTAAGTGGCTATCTACATTAAGAGGTTTTGATAATGCGCTTTTAATTCTGTTTAAAGCTTCATTAACTTGGTTTTTATGTGTGATATTTTCCATGAAAATAGCAAACTCATCACCGCCTAAACGAGCAAATGTATCCGTGCTTCGTACTGTACTTTTAATTAAGTCGCATATTTTTATAAGAAAATGGTCTCCGACTTCATGCCCTAGCGAATCATTTATACTTTTAAAACGATCAAAATCTAGATACAGCAGGGCATGGCTAGTACTTTTTTTAGCACGCGTTAAACGTAAAATAGCATGCTTTATTCTCTCAATGAGTAATGAGCGGTTAGCAAGGCCGGTAAGCTCGTCATGCAATGCTTTATGTTCGAGCTCTTGTCGGGCTAGTTGTCTATCAATTGCCATACTTATTTGGCGACTTACGTAAGTTAGAAGAGCGCTGTCGTGTTCGTTGTATTGCAGTGTTTTATCGTAGCTTTGTACAACAATAACACCGCTTATACGATCACTTGTTTTAAATGGAACACCCAACCAAGACTCTGATTGTCGACCTACCATTTTAAAATCACCGTTATCAATATGACTTTGAAAGGCATCTTTATTGAGTAATAAGGTTTGCTCTGTTTGCAGTAGGTAATATGAAGCAGTGTCTTTTAGCTGTTCTTTAGATATTTTTTGATGTGTTTTAGTGTTTATGCCTTCTTCAACTATATAAACAAGGTCAAGTATATCTACTTTTTTGTCATATAAAGCGATAAAAAAGTTATCAGCAGGAAGTAAGTTATTGATAATTGAATGCAAGGCTTCAAAGAAGGTATCTAAGTCGTTAGCTTTGTAGGTTAGGTTAGCTATTTGTAATAAGCTATTTTCTAATTTTTGTGCGTTGTTAAGTTGCTCAACTGTTTTTTGTAAGTTATTTACCGTATTTACCTGGTTAATTTTAGCACTGAGTAAGTGGGCAACTGTTGTAAGAATTTCAAGGTGTGCGTTTGTAAAGTAGCCTTTAATAGGGTGCTCACAATCAATAACACCTAAAACTTGTTCTTTATATATAAGAGGGACGCATAGTTCTGATTGGGCAGGGCGCTCATCTGCGATATAACGGCTATCTTTTGTTACATCATCGATAACTACGGCTTTACCAGTAGTTGCAACAGCTCCAGTAATTCCTTCACTAAAACGTATTACTTTACGTTCGGCTTGATATTTGTCTCGGGCGTGAGCAATACCCATCGATGCAACTTGATTTAATGTATAAGCATTGTTATCGGCAAGGTAAATAACGCAATCAACAAATCCTAAACGGTTAACAACGTGCGTTGTAACATACTCAAATAGCTCGTCTAGTGTGTCTAGTTGCAATAAGCTTGATGAAAATTGATTAATAATACTCAGTTGATCAGTTTTTATCTCAAGTGCTCTTGAGGCATTATTTTTGTAAGACATAGGCAATTTATATTATTCTTTTTATTTTTAAATACGTAGCTAAGTTAACCTAATCTTAGATTTTGTACAAAATAAAGCGATGAGTGGTTTTAATTGGCTGTAAATTATTATGACGAATGACTTTAATTAATTGTAAGTAATAACAATGGCTAATCCCAATTGAATTGGAGTATTAAGCTTTAATTACACAACTCGGTAATGTCATCAACATATGCATTATTTTTAATAAAATCTTTACTCGAAAACATCATATGCCTATGATCGGATAAATTCAGCCTTGGAACAAAGTAATGACAAGCAATAATACAAACTCTGTAACAACCCTTACTATCACTCGCCCAGATGACTGGCATGTACATTTACGTGATGGCGACCAGCTAAAGGATACTGTACGAGACATTAGCAGATACATGGGTCGCGCTATTATTATGCCAAACCTTGTTCCGCCGGCAACATGTACTGATACCGCTCTATCTTATCGAGAACGTATTATGGCAGCAGGCCCACAAGGAGCCTTTGAGCCTTTAATGGTACTTTACCTTACTGATAAAACGACACCAGATGAAATAAAGAAAGCAAAAGCAACGGGTAAAATAGTAGCTGCAAAGCTGTATCCTGCGGGCGCTACAACCAATTCTGATTCGGGTGTTACATCAGTCAAAAATATTTACCCGGTTTTAAAAGCAATGCAAGAAGTAGGTATGTTGCTGTTAGTACACGGAGAAGTTACTGATTCATCAATTGATATTTTTGACCGTGAAAAAGTATTTTTAGAGACGATTTTAGGGGATGTGGTAAGTGACTTTCCTGAACTTAAAATTGTACTAGAGCATATTACAACTAAAGATGCAGTAGAGTTTGTAGTTAATGCACCTAGCAATGTAGCAGCAACAATTACAGCTCATCATTTGCTTTATAATCGTAATCATATGTTAGCGGGTGGAATTCGCCCACATTATTACTGTTTGCCAATCCTCAAACGTAACATTCACCAGCAAGCATTAATGGCCGCAGCTATAAGTGGAAATAAAAAGTTTTTCTTAGGAACTGATTCTGCACCACATTACAAAGATAAAAAAGAAGCTGCTTGTGGTTGTGCTGGTGCATATACGGCTCATGCCGCTATTGAGTTATACGCTGAAGCATTCGAAGACGCAGGAGCTTTGGACATGCTTGAAGGATTTGCAAGCCACTTTGGTCCTGACTTTTATGAGTTGCCGCGTAATGCCGATACAATAACATTACAAAGAAAACCATGGGACGTACCTGCAAGTTATACCCTAGGCGACTCTGAAGTTGTGCCTATAAAAGCAGAAGATACTATTGATTGGTCTGTTGAATAGTTAATATTTTATATTTAAATCAAAAGCCGCTTAATTTTTAAAGCGGCTTTTTTGTTTGTATTTTTGATGTTATTGAAGCGTTATTTGACAGTATTGCTGTTGTAGAGGGCTTTTATACGCGTTTATAGCAATATATATTACAATAATACTTTATAGTTTTTGCTTGGAAATTAGTCAGTTAAAGGCGATTTGAAACAAATTTATATTTTTAATAAATAATTCCCAATTAATAGAGCGAAAAAAAATATAATGTGTTAATCTTACCTTGCTTTGAGTTTTTATGTATTGAATTTACGGATATTGTGCTGCGTTTAAGGTTACCGGTTAGGTTATTACTTGTTCCTGTACTGTACCTCCATATTTTTGAGCATTGACTCAGGGAGGATATTGCCATAATAATATGGCTGAATTTTAATTATTGACTTACAGGAAAATTTAGTATGTCGGTTACTGGTAAAGTAAAGTTTTTCAACGAAGCTAAAGGCTTTGGTTTCATTGAACAAGAAAATGGTCCTGACGTGTTTGTACATTTCAGCGCAATCACTGGTTCTGGTTTTCGCACTCTTAGCGAAGGTCAAGCAGTGACATTCAGCATCAAACAAGGTCAAAAAGGCCCTGAAGCTGAGAACGTAGAAGCAGCATAATTTATTATGTGAACTCTAGTTCATCTTGGTGAAGCAGGTCTCTGTTTCACCATAATTCCTCTCTATGTACATAATTAATAAAATCCTTCTTTTTAAATCCTTGAACACAAATTTCATATATTCTTAAATCTTCTATTTTAATACAAACCCAAAATTCAATTATCTGAAATACAATCGAACCACTTTCTATCGCATTTAAAACATCCCTTACAATTTATCCGACTGATCTGATACTTATATACATAAAAATGATGCCAAATAACAATCTGTGTAAATTTTAGTGTAAGTCTTGCTAGTGCAATCAGGTTGAAGTTTTGTACTTTAACTATAAATGGGCAAGGGAACCTCTATAGGCCTCTGATAGTTTATTACGGAAGCGTTAGGCATCATTTATAGTCCATTATTATTAAAGTTGAGCAGCTTTTTGTGATTAACTTTGTTACTAAATAAATTTAACTGTCAAATAGTATTAATGAGCACTCTAAAGCGGTAAATGTAACTCGTCTAATTATCGAAAGCTATTTGGCTATTTCAGGCCTTGCTAAAAGAAACTTATTATTACTATTTATGGGAAACACGTTTTATAAATGGCTTTAGGCATTGCGTGCATAAAGCAAGGTGGGCGGTATTGTAGATTATCCAGTGTTGTTTTTTTGTGCGACAAATGGTTTGTTTTTTCAGATGAAGTGTTATTGGGGAGATAAAATGTGCTGAAATCGTTTAAAAAATAACTTTTGTTATATCTATCTATATTTTTTTTGTTTTTTTTCAGTGCGAATTCAGCTTTGGCTAAATGTTGCAATAATGTTGTTTTATGTCAGTACAATGCGAATAAATACACCCCTCAAAAGGCTTTAATCGAAATATTAAGCAAAAGCTTAGTTGCAATAATGTTAACAGTTGTGTGCTAGTACTTTTGTTTAAGCATTAACTTAGCTATTTATTTGCAGAGATTAGTAAACATCAAGTTGACAGCGCTAATTGCATTTAGCATTATTGGAAGGTTGATATCTATTAAAAGATATCAGGGTTGTTCTCTTCGGAGGATAATTAAATTATAAAAGTAACATTACTTAATTGGTTGGGAACTATGTCTGTTAAAATCAGAAAGAGTCTTGTAGCAACTGCGTTGGTTGGCGCATTTGCATTTGCAAGCAGCAATGTGATTGCAGATCCTTTGAATGACGTGCAAAAAGCAGGTCAACAAATTCAAAAGGCTGCGGTTAAGTCTCAAACTAAAATTGACAATGTATATGGTCAAACTCAGGAGCTAATCGCTGAGTACCGTAGCGTTGTTGATGAGACTGAACTTATGAAAGTGTATAACGATCACGTGTCGCGCTTGGTTGATAGCCAAAACGCGTCTATTGAATCGTTTGATCGTCAAATCGCTACGATTGATAACACGAAACAAAACGTTGTGCCTTTGATGTATCGCATGATCGATACGCTTGAGCAATTCATCAAAGCGGACGTTCCATTTAATCTAGAGACGCGTTTAGGACGTGTTGAAAGACTACGTGAAATCATGGTTTCTGCGTCTGTAACGACGTCTGAAAAATTCCGTCAAGTACTTGAAGCTTACACTATTGAAACAGCATACAGCTCACTTGTATCTGCTTCACAAGGTACACTAGAAGTTGATGGCAAAAGTATTAACGTTGATATCGGTCAGTTAGGTCGTATTACTTACGTTGCTCAGTCTTTTGACTTGAAACATGCTTGGGTGTGGGATAACAACACTAAACAGTGGAAAAAATTAGGTGAAGAATACCTAAAACCTGTTAAAGAAGTTATTCGTATGGCGCGTAAGCAAGCGACATTAGAACTTGTTAAACTACCTATCTTTGGCGCGGAGTAATCAATAATGAAGAAACTATTTAAAGGTTTTGCTGTTGCCGCAGTACTAACTGTTTCTGCAGGTACCGCGTTAAATGCACATGCAAATACTGGAGCTCTAGATAAAATACTTGAGCAAGTAAAGCAAGAGCGTATCTCTGAAGGTAAAATCGATAAGAAACGTGAACAAGAGTTCTTATCAGATCGTGCTGACAAGCAATCTTTACTTAATAAAGCTAAAAGCCAACTTGCTTCTGAGAAGTCTCGTGGTGAAAGCTTAACTAAGCAATATGCACAAAATGAAAACACGTTAGCTGAAAAAGAAGCAGCTCTTCAAAGTGCTCAAGGTACTTTGGGTGAGATGTTTGGTGTTGTACGTCGTGCAGCTCAAGACGCTATCGGTTCTATCGAAGCATCACTAGTTAGTGCTGAGAAACCTGGCCGTGCTGAAATCTTACGTTCATTAGCTGCTGCTAAAGAACTTCCTACAGTTCGCGAACTTGAAGAACTTTGGATTTCACTTCAAACAGAAATGACTGAATCAGCTAAAGTTTCAACTTTTGAAACTGAAGTTGCTGGTCTTGACGGTAACCCGTCAATGAAGAAAGTAACGCGTATCGGTAACTTTAACTTAGTTACAGACGATGGTTACTTAATTTATTCACCAGAAACTAAGTCTATTCAGCCTCTAGGTAAACAGCCTGATAGCTATATTTTAGACGGTATCACTGATCTTGAAAATACATCACCAGATAACTACGCTGGTGTTTATATCGATCCGACTCGTGGTGCTATCTTACGTATCAACACTCAAAAAGCGACACTTATGGAATACTTCCATCAAGGTGGCGTAGTTGGTTATATCATTACAGCTTTACTAGCTTTAGGTATGCTAATTACTCTAATTCGCTTTGTTGACCTTACACTTACTACTAGTAAGATTAAGAGCCAGCTTAAAAATGTTGCTACACCGAATACAAATAACCCACTGGGTCGTATTCTTAAAGTGTACCATGACAACAAGAACCAAGATGTTGAAAACCTTGAGCTTAAACTTGATGAAGCGATTCTACGTGAAACGCCACGCATCGAAGCTGGTATCAACATAATTAAGATTCTTGCTGCAATCGCACCGTTACTAGGTCTACTAGGTACAGTAATCGGTATGATCTTAACGTTCCAAACAATCACATTGTTCGGTACGGGTGATCCGAAGATCATGGCAGGTAACATCTCTCTAGCACTTGTAACTACAGCGCTAGGTCTAATTGCTGCATTACCACTAATTCTACTTCATGCTCTTGTAGCTGGTCGTAGTAAGTCGGTATTACACATCCTTGATGAGCAAAGCGCGGGTATCGTTGCTACTCACGCGGAGAAGGAGAAAGCCTAATGCTAGTCCTGATGGAGATATGGGAATCTATCAGGGATTTTGTTGGCACAGGCGGCCAGGTTTTATACGTGGTCGCGATAGCACTCTTTCTGATGTGGGTTTTAATGATTGAGCGCTATTGGTTTCTACTTGCAGAGTTTCCTCGCACAGCGAAAGAAATTGTAGCAAAGTGGGATGCCCGCCAAGACACTACGTCTTGGTACGCACACAGAATCCGTGAAGCATGGATTTCTGAAGCGTCTGAAAAATTAGATCAGCGTATGTTGTTGATTAAGACATTAGTAGCTGTTTGTCCTTTAATAGGCTTACTTGGTACTGTTACTGGTATGATCTCGGTTTTTGAAACCATGGCCAACCAGGGTACGGGTAATGCACGCTTAATGGCATCAGGTATTTCAATGGCAACAATCCCAACAATGGCTGGAATGGTTGCGGCACTATCTGGAGTATTTTTTAGCTCACGTCTTGAGACAAAAGCTAAAATGGTGAAAGCCAAACTTATTGATAGTATGCCTCATCACTAGAGAGAGAATTAAATATGGCACGTAAACAACGTTTTCGTGAAGAAGAAGAAGCAGCGGTTGATATGACGCCAATGCTTGACATCGTATTTATCATGCTTATTTTCTTTATCGTAACTACATCGTTCGTTAAAGAGGCTGGTATCGAGGTCAATAAACCAAAAGCTGCCCAAGCTACTAAGCAAAAAAATGCTAACATTTTTATTGCTATTCGTAGTAACGGCGAAATCTGGGTTGATAAACAACAAATTGATGTTGAACGTATTTCAGCAAAAATCGAAAGTTTATTAGCAGAACAACCTACTGAAGTTGTGATTATACAAGCTGATAAAGAAGCTAAACACGGCACAGTGGTTAAAGTTATGGACCAGATTAAAGCGACGGGTGACAACCTTAGAATTTCAATAGCTGGAGATCAGTAATGATTCGTTTTCTGTTTTCACTGATTGCAGGTGGGGCAGTTACTTTCGGCTTGTTCTACTTCATGGCCTTCCTCATCTCTGGTGGGGCTGACCGTAATACGGAACAAAAAGAGCAGATCATAGTCGAAATAATGACGAATCCGCCTGAATCTAAGGTGCAGGAGAGGAAGCGTGTACCGCCTCCTCCTCCACCACCGCCAAAGCAGCCGCCTAAACCGCAGCCGCCACAGCCGGAAAATAATAATCCAAACCCTGGTGCTATGTCATTTAATATGGGTAGCATTGATGTTGGTAGTTCAGCTGGTGGACTAAGTGGTCCTGGTGCATTTGGACGAGATGGTGATGCGACACCTATCGTTCGTATAGAACCAAAATATCCAACGCAAGCAGCACGTGATGGCAAAGAAGGTTGGGTACAACTTTCATTCACAATTGATGAGTTAGGTGGAGTAACTGACGTTGAAGTAATTGACGCAGATCCAAAACGTATCTTTGACCGTGAAGCTAAACGCGCATTGCGTAAGTGGAAGTACCGTCCTAAGATCATTGACGGAAAACCACAGAAACAACCAGGTTTACAAGTTCAATTAGACTTTAAACTTAACCAAGGCAACTAAGGAGGCGAGTAATGAGAAATTTTTCTAAAGTAACTGCTCTTGCGATTCTTATGTCTGTGACTGGTGCTACTTTAAGTGCATCTGTTTTAGCGGCGCCAGATTACGCAAAGATTGAAGAGCGTAAAAAAGCAAAAACTAAACTCATGGGCGAGCGCACTGGTAAAAAAGTTAGTAAAGCGTTTGACTTGTACGGTGAAGAAAAAGTTGATGAAGCAATTGTTTTGCTTAGAGAAATTGATCCTTCGAATGACTTTGATAAAGCGATGGTAAATCGTTACCTAGGTAGCATGTACGCGCAAAAAGAAAAGTATGACGAAGCGATTAAGTACTCTAAACAAGCAGTTGCCCCTGATGTTTTAAACTTTGCTGATCAAGAACAAACTCTAAAACTGTTAGGCGATTTATACGCCGGTACTGAAAAGTATCAAGAAGCCAAAAAAGCTTATGTAGCTTGGATGGACTTCACTGGCCAAGAAGATCCTACGGTTTATACACGTATTGCTCAAGCTAACTATCAGTTAGAGCAATTTCGTGATGTTTTTGAACCAGCAGATAAGGCAATTAAACTTCAAAAAGAACCTAATAAAGGTCCTTACCAATTAAAACTGGGTGCATACTTTGAACTTAAAGACTATGCAAACATGGTTAAGATTGGCGAAGAGATTGTTCGTGTATGGCCTGATGATAAAAAAGCTTGGGTTAGCTTAGGTAAATATTACCTACAAACCGAAGACTATCAAAAAGGTTTAGCAACGATGGAAGTTGCTTACAAGAACGGTTACTTTGAAAATGAAGTTGAGTATAAAGTCTTATCTAACTTTTACTCTCTAAACGAGATCCCTTTTAGAGCAGCTGTAACGCTAGAAAAGGCCGTTAAGAGTGAAAAAGTAAAACGTACGAAGCAGAATGTTAACGCGATTGCTAGTAATTATCATCGCTCTAAAGATCTAGAAAAAGCTGCTAAGTACTACGAAGAAGCTGCTAAATTTGATGACGACGCTGAACTTTACCGTAAAGCTGGTTCATTACTTTTACAATCTGAAAAATTCAGTGCTGCTGTTGTTCGTTTGAACAAAGCATTAGAGCTTGGCTCTGATAAAAAAGGTACTATTTATTCAGATTTAGCTGAAGCGTATTACTATCAAGGTAAGTATAAGCAAGCATATGCTGCAATTACTAAAGCTATGGATGACCCTCGCACACGTAAGTTTGCAAAAGGTTGGTCTACATATATTAAAGATAAAGCCGCTCGCAACGGTGTTAAAATTTAATTCTAATTAGCTAAAGCAACTTATAAAAAGCCCCTCTGGGGCTTTTTTTATTGGAACTACTATGTATAAAAAGCTCTCTTTTTCATTACTACTGTGCTTATTTTTAGCTGCATGTTCAAAGCAGCCTCAACCTTATGAGTCATTTGAAGACGCACAAGTTGCTTTAAAAACTTTAAACATGGCACTTGTACAACCAGACGCTAAAAAAATCGATAGGATTACTAAAGAGCAATTGGTCTTTTCTGATGCGTATTTAGTTAAACGTCATACTATTTATCAGAACCTAATGGATATGGAGCTTAATCTCAATCAAATTGCACAAGTAAACTACTTGGTTATTGCAGAGCGCTTTCCTGAGCGCTATTTTAATTGGCCGGCTCAAGTAGACGTATTAAAAAACATGCTTGCTTTTGAGGGTTCAAAAAGTACGCCGGATAATATTATTACTTGGCTTAAGTTAACCCAAGATACGCTAGACAGTGCTAAACAAAGCAATTTAAAGCTGAATAAAATTGAGCTCACACTACTACAAAGCTATGTATTGAGTGCGATAGGTAGTAATGACGTTCAACCAGCGCTTAAGAGTCATATAAGAGCTTTTAGCGATTATTTAACTAGTTATAAGCCTAGAGGTAGTGTTGGTCTGAGAGGCCTGCCAAATGGGTCACAGTGGTATCAGAGCAAACTCAATTACTTTAGTGGCGAAGTACATTCACCGCTAGAGTGGGTTACTATTTTAAATGAAAATATAAAAGTATTAGATCGTGTTGCATTCGATAGTAAATTGTCTATTTCTCATAAAAAATCGTTTTTAGTGCAGTATCTATCGGATGAAAAATTAATTGAAGGGCTTGATTGGCAGGCTGATTATCAAGACTTACCTGCAATGGCGAGCAATATGAACATGTCTGATAAAGATAAAACATTGATGCTTGCAATGATGGAATCAGATATTGGCATTCATTACCATGCGTGGACTTTGCCACAGGCGAAGGTAAACCTTATGAAACGCTTAGAAATCACCCAAGAAGAGGCTCAATATTTAGTTGAAGATATAATACTCTACCCAGGGCAATCATTTAGCTTTATACAACAAATTATATAATGATTTGAAAGTGCGCTTATTGTGCGCACTTTGTACACCGTTGAGTTGCGGGGTCTAGTTCAAGTGATTTGGCTGGTATTTTTTCTTCACAGTCGCAGCAGTAGCCATATTGCCCAATTTCTATTTGGCTGACCGCCGCTTCTAATTTAGTCATGCGACTGATCAAAAACGCATACTCAGGACCTAGCTTCTCTGCTGCACAGTCTAACCATTCATTGTTTGCTGTATTATCTAAAATTTGTATTAAATGCTGATGTGTAGGGTAGGCTGATTTAGAAAGCATAGTTAATATCTTTAATTTAATTTGTGCTATTTCATCGTTTAGTCTTTTTTGATGATGCATTATCAGTACAACCTTATTAAACTGGCTTCACGTTATACTGATATTATCTAGAGGCTTTAGGTTAGCCGTTATGATTTGAATCAAGTTGCGGTGCTTTGGCGTATTTATTTAATACGCTTGCCACATCTTCTTTACTTTTTAAACGCCTGATTTCATCAAATAAATCGATCGCTTGCGGGTATTGGCGTTTAAGGTAACCTAGCCATTGCTTTGTACGAGAAGCAAAATACTTTTCATCTTTTGCAGGGTCTTGATGAATAGCAGAGTGGATTAAGTGATAAATAATATGCTCCCATTGAAGGCCATCATATTGTTCATTATTTACATGAGCTTTAATTTTTTTTGCTAAATCAGGGTGCGAAAGGGCGCCACGACCAAGCATCAAATCAGTACATCCACTTCGTTTTTGGCAAAGCATTGCGTCCTCAACTTGCCAAATTTCACCATTGGCAACAACGGCAATATTTTTATCTTTTATTATTGGTGGAATTTTTTCCCAATAAGCTGGCGGGTTATAACCATCACGTTTGGTTCTGGCGTGTATAGCTACACTATTTGCGCCTGCGCTTACCACAGCATCAACAATTTCTTGGCTGTTACTGTCGTCATCAAAGCCTAAGCGAATTTTTGCACTTACTTCATGTTTATCATCTACAGCATCTCGGACTGCTTTAATAATCGTATACATGTGGTCAGGATCTTTAAGCAGTACAGCCCCCCCTCGACTACGATTAACGGTTTTTGCTGGGCAACCAAAGTTAAGGTCGACCCCATGAGATCCTAAAGCAATTGCTCTTACTGCATTTTCGGCTAACGGATTTGCTTCTTGGCCGAGTAATTGAACACGCACAGGAGTACCTGCTCGCGTAAATCCATTATTATGTAGTTCAGGGCAAAATCGATGAAAAACTTTATCAGGTAAGCATGTTTCAACCACTCTTACAAACTCGGTAACGCACAAATCGAACCCACCAATGTCTGTGAGTAATTGGCGCATTTTAAAATCAACGACACCTTCCATAGGTGCTAAAACAAGTTTCATAAGGTGATTAATTTTGATAAAAAACTGGACGCATAGTTTACCTGTAAATCACACATTGATAAATCTGTAATTACCAACCATATTTAATGTAGAAACCGCAAAAGTAAATATTATGAAAATAAATGAAAGTTTTTATTCTTGTACAGGTCTACTTAAGCATACAAGCAATTTAAAATACATTTTTATTGCTGAGATTTACAATACTTGATTAAAGAGAGTCACAAAATGAATACAGTTAAAAAAAATACAATCGCGTTAACTTTAGGTGCAGTAGTTGTTGGCTCTGCAAGCTTTGTATCTGCAGATGTACAAGCCAACCCATTTGAGTTTCAACAATTAGTGACAGGTTACCAACTAGACGCTAAA
>NZ_BADV01000052.1:0-60741 GCF_000238895.1 Pseudoalteromonas sp. BSi20429
CTTTTTTGTGACTATTACTTTTTTAACTATGTTTTTTAGGGCCAATAATACGCTTTATAACGGGAGCTTTTGTTGGCTTTGGTTCTTTATTTAAAACCATGACAGGGCGTGTCACAAATAAATTATTAGGGTAAATTACACGGTGCCCATCAATATGCTCAAGTACTACATTCATTAAGCCCATTTCAACAATGCGCCCTTCAACATGATTTGCACCATCAATAATTCGTACCCAATAGCCAACACGGCAATCGTTTTGAATAAACATTAGTAAAAATGCGGTTAGGTTACTCAGTAATGACCAAGCGGCAAAAAGCGCTACGCCTAACATAGCGAATAAAGAGGAGCCTAAAACCAATAAGCCACGCAGCTCTATACCCCAAAATACTAAAACTAAACACAGCACGACAAAGGCGAGTATAATTTTTAGTAAGAGCTCTGCACGATATTTTCGGTGTAAATCAACTTTCCCCTTAATTGCTTTTTCGAGTAATTTTTTGGTTATTTTTAATAGCAGAGGGAAAACCAAAATAGCGATTATAGTTACAATTAACTTATATTGTGATGCAAACAATTCTAAAACTTCTATTATTTCCACATTAGACCCTGAACTTTTATACCAATTTAATTTAATGCAATTGGTATTAGTTTAACGCGTTTGTATTATTTAAAAAGTATTTTTAACGCTCACTAACCACTGTACTGAGTCTACGTCATCGTAGCTATCAACTGGGGCTGCAATATCAATGTGGATCATGGTTCCTGAATTTGCACGACTCGGTGCTAAACGAAGACCCACGCCTATATTTTTTAATACATGTGCGTTTTCGCCATTATCTTTATCGTTAAACCATGCTCTGCCCACATCTACAAAAGCTGCGCCACCCACTTTAAATAGTTGTAGTAAATCGTACTCCCAGTAATAGCGCTTTTCTAGATTAACTAAAAAGCTGCGGTCGCCATGTTGATAATCCATAGGGTAACCACGCAGGCCTGTTTCGCCGCCTAAAGTAAGTTGTTGATCAGCAGTAAGGTTTTTGGCGTATTGCACCCGGGCTTTAACATACCAAGATTGGTCTTCACTGGTATTTAAATAATATTGTACTTGGCTAGTGGCCATAAAGTTTTCGAGTTTTTTCTGTTCTTTATTCCAATAGCCATCAATATCAGCACTAAAACGCCATAAGGTATTATCGTTAGTAAAGTGGGCTTTTTTAAAGTTAAAAGAATACACCGCGCGGCTGTCGTCATTACTTAATGATTCGTCTGAATAGCCAATTAAGCTTTTAATATTCCAACCTAAGTTTAAATCCTCAGTGCGAGATATACTGTCAAAATTGCGTACTTTTATGTAGTTATCTTCAAACCAATGGCCGCTTATAAAGGGATAACTTAAACTTCTGTTATCGGCAAGTGGTGCAAATGTAGTGTCTATAGCTTCAAAGGTATGCTGCTCGTCGGTATAACCTAAGGTTAAGCGTTGGGTCCAATTATTATTAAGCGCTTTAGAGTGTCCTATAAATGCACGGTTTAAATCAGTAGTTTGATCAAATTCGCTAAACTCTTCGCCGCGTTTATATAGTGACTCTTCGCGCTGCTCAGAATAGCTTAAAATACCGTAACTAAAAGGGGTGTCTATCGCGTAAAATGGATAGGTTAGCTCAAGTAAATGGCGCTTGCCATCGCTGTTATCAGCGTACTCTAAACGGCCGCGGTAGCGAGTAGATAAAATATTAGGATCGTCGTAAACAAATAAATAACCGCTACGATCGCTGTCGGTCGTGCGTGACAAAGAAAGGCGCTTCCCCCAACCAAGCAGGTTTGATTCTCTAAAACCTATACTCGATTTATTTTCTCCGCCGCTACGGCTAAAGTTTACTTCAGGTAAAAGTGTCCACAAATCACGGGTAACCACTTCTACATTAACGTCACCGTCGCAGTTTTCGATTGCACTAATTTGTGCATCATATAAGTAGCTTTCTTTACGAAGTAGGCGCTCAGACTCTGCAAGCTTTTTAGCATCGTACTTGTCACCAGGGGAGAATAATAAAAGGTTATTAATGACATCTGGCTCTGTTTGAATATGAGCGCGGTTAGCAAATCGGAATAGGGCATTATTTTCCTCTTCAAGCTCAGTATTAAATACATTAAGTTGCTTGAGCTTTATTGAGGCTATTTTAGCGTTACTATTACTGTGCGTGAGGGTTGTTTTGTCTTGAACTTCTCGGCGTAAGTTTTTATTTGTGCTTAAATCTGTCTGTTCTACAAGGCAGTTATCAGTTTTCGTTGAAGATTGTTGTGCGAATGCATTAGGCACATAAAAGCTTAAAACCGTTAAGCTAATACAACATTGTGCTATCCATTTCTTGTTCACCATTAAACCTCTTTACTGCTACGTAGCAAATGACTATCGTAATATCAGCTTACATCATTGTTATTATAATGTAAGTAAAAGGTATGGATTTTGAAACTAATTAATTGTTACTCATATTCACTTATGTTAATAACCAACCTGGTTTAGAACCGCCTGTGGGCGGGATATTAAAAGCTAACTTAAATAAAATGCTAAAGCGGCTAATAAGTGCTCAGCTTCATGGCCTTCGGCATTAATCCAAATACTTTGGCTATAATGCTCATAGTTTAAATTAAAGGTCTGCTGATTATAGGTAAAGCGAACTTGATGGCGATCGGCGCCTGCAGAATACTCATTGAGTGTTACATCGTCTGAGTGTAAAAAGAGTGTGCTCCACAGTTCAAAGTCTTCATCGTGTGGAGGCTCGACTGGTGTAATTAAAATGTATTTATGGGCGTGGTCATATTCTATTTGGGTCATAACATTCTTAATTTGTAGCTAGGTAATTGCGAATTGCAGTTAAAAACTCGCCGCCGTATTTATTTAACTTAGTAAAACCCACACCCGACACTTTTAAAAATTCGCTGTCGTTTGTTGGCATAAGCTGCGCCATTTCGGCTAGCGTTTTATCATTAAATACCACATAAGGTGGTACATCATCGGCATCAGCAAGTTCTTTACGTAGTGCGCGCAGGCGAGCAAACAGTTTTTTGTCGTAATTAAATTGCGCTAACTTATCTTGATAAACGTGTTTGGCTTGCAGGCGTGGCTCGGCTAATTGCAGTGCGTACTCACCTTTTAAAATTGCACGCGCGGCTTCGGTTAACCTAAGTGACGCACCTTGCGTTATATCTTGGCTAAGTAAGCCTTGATGAATAAGCTGGCGTAAAATACTAAGCCAAAATTCACTGCTTTTATCTTTACCTATGCCGTAAGTGCTTAGCTCATGATGATTGTTATCGCGTATGCGGCTAGTATTTGCACCACGTAGTAATTCAACAATGTACCCAAGACCAAAGCGCTGGTCAGCTCTATACACACAAGAAAGTGCTTGTTGGGCAACCAATGTACCGTCAAAGCTTTTAGGTGGATTTAAGCAAATATCGCAGTTACCACAAGGTTCGCGCTGATACTCACTAAAATAGTTAAGTAATATTTGACGGCGACACGTTTGTGCTTCGGCAAAGCTTGCCATTGCGTTAAAGCGTTGTTCTTCTACACGGCGGCGTTGCTCGTCGTCTATGTCTTCAAAAAAGCGCCTTACGCGACCTATATCAGCTGGATCAAAATACATTATGGCTTCTGCTGCGAGTCCATCTCGCCCAGCACGCCCCGTTTCTTGATAGTACGACTCGATACTTTTTGGAATATCGTAATGCAGTACAAAACGCACGTTAGGCTTGTTTATACCCATACCAAAGGCAACGGTTGCGACCACTATTTGTATATCGTCACGGGCAAAACCAGTTTGTACAAATTGTCGTTGCTCGTTACTCATACCTGCATGGTAAGCGGCAGCGTTTAGCCCTGCATCTGCAATTTTTTCAGCAATGTCGTCTACGCGTTTACGGCTAGTGCAATAAATAATACCGCTCTGGCTTTTTTGCTCTTTTAAGTAGCGAAGCAGTTGCACCATAGGTTTAAATTTTTCTTCTATGGTGTAGCGAATATTGGGGCGATCAAAGCTGCCAGTATGAATATAAGGCTGTTGTAGTTTTAGTTGCTCAACTATATCAAAACGGGTGGCTTTATCGGCAGTTGCAGTGAGCGCCATCATGGGTACATGTGCAAAACGTTGCTTTAATTCGTTTAAGCGAAAGTAATGAGGCCTAAAATCGTGACCCCAATGCGACACACAATGCGCTTCGTCAATGGCAAATAAGCTTACATTTAAATGCGATAAACGCTCTAAAAATTCGCGTTGTAATACTTTTTCAGGTGCCACATATAAAAGCTTAATTTGCCCCTGATGAAGCTGTTGATACACCAATTGCTGCTCTTCTCGCGCTAAGCTGTTATTTACGTAAGCGGCTTTAACCCCAAGTGCTTGTAGTTGACTTACCTGATCTTGCATTAGCGATATGAGCGGAGATATAACAATAGTGACGCCTTCAAGCACTAAAGCGGGTATTTGATAGCAAACCGATTTTCCGCCGCCAGTAGGGAGCAATACAAGCGAGTCTTGGCCGTTAATAGCAGCATCAATAACTGTTTTTTGGCCGTCGCGAAATTCACTGTAGCCAAACACTTGTTTGAGGACAGTTTCGGGTTTACGCACAAGGGTGCTAGAAGGTGGTGTTGATGTATTCATTGGCGGGTATTTTAGTGGTTTTTTAGTGAGATGTCTTTAGCTGAGTTACTTATACCAATCCGCAATACTACTTAATCAATTTGAGGGGTTAAATCTGACGCTAGCTGCGTTAAAAATTTCTGATATAGAACAACTAAATAACGAGTTTTTGCCTTGTTATAGACACTATTTTCTTACCTCCAGATAGATCACTTAATTAAGCTAATTGGTATTAACCTCAACTCTATTGTAAGTAAATTAAACTCTGGTAGTGTTGAAACCGCTTATTAAGATAGATCTGCTTTCTTAAAGTTAGGTTGCTAAGTAAATGATTTAACTAGAGCCTCGTAGTTTTGCTTAAGTTATGCTTTACTCATCGTACCAGTTTAAACATAGAGAATAATAATGAATAAAGAAATGTTAATTGAACAAGTGGGCGCATTATTTGTAAATGGCATGCCGTTTAACCAGTTTTTACAAATATCGGTTGAGTCGTTGAGCCCTGAACAGGCCAAAATTACGTTTCCGTGGCAGGATGTACTCATTGGTAACCCTGCGCAAAAAATACTGCACGGTGGTGTTATTTCAGCCGTACTTGATAATGTAGGCGGTATGCTCGCTGCAGCAAGCGTGATTGATAAACTCACCGATTTAGATATAGGAAGTGTGCAAACAAAATTAGCCACGCTTGGGACTATCGACTTGCGCACTGATTATTTGCGCCCTGGTAAAGGAGAGAGCTTTACAGCGAGTGCCACACTTATTCGCTCAGGTAATAAAGTATGTGTATGCAGAATGGAATTACATAATGAGCAATCAGTTCAAATTGCTTTTGGGACAGGCACGTATTTAGTTGGATAAAACGTGTATGGGAAGTAAACTAGCGGCCTTTTAAATCACTAAGTGTTTATTATGTCGATTGATACTGAGCAGCGTAAAGGTGCTATTTTTGCTTGTCTTGCTTTTTTTATGTGGGGCCTTGCGCCAATATATTTTAAGTTAATTCAGCATGTTTCTGCCTTTGAAATTTTAATGCATCGGGTTGTTTGGTCGGTTGTATTTTTAGTATTAGTAGTAAGTGTTTTAAAGTATTGGGGTAAAATTAAACGCATTATTGTTCAGCCTAAGCTTTTGCTTATGCTTGTTATTACCTCAACATTACTAGGGTTTAACTGGGGTTTATTTATATGGGCTATAAATAATAACCATATGCTTGATGCGAGTTTGGGCTATTACATAAACCCTCTTTTAAATGTATTACTGGGTATGCTCTTTTTAGGTGAACGCCTGCGTAAGTTTCAAGGTGTAGCAGTGGCACTGGCCTTTACCGGTGTTGTGCTGCAGCTAATTAGTTTTGGCTCGTTTCCGGTAGTGGCATTTTCATTAGCTATATCGTTTGCGCTTTATGGTTTGTTACGTAAAAAACTACCCGTTGAAGCCTTGCCTGGCATTTTACTCGAAGCACTTATATTACTGCCTGTTGCACTCATTTATTGGTGGTTAATGGTGCCTACAACAACATCAAGCCTGCCAGCTAACGATTGGCATACTAATGCATTACTGATTAGTGCAGGTATTGTAACTACATTACCATTGCTGTGTTTTACCGGCGCCGCTAAGCGTTTGCAATACACTACATTAGGCTTTTTTCAGTATATTGGGCCAAGCCTAATGTTTATATTGGCAGTGGTGTTTTACGGTGAAGTGTTTGACGCTGAGAGATTAGTAACGTTTGCATGTATTTGGAGTGCGCTAGCTATTTTTAGTTGGGACTCTTACAATCAATCACGCAAACGTAAAAAAGCGGCTATTACAGCCGCAGAAGTATAATTAACCTAATAGAGCTGTTAGCTAACTACTTTATTACGACCAGATTCTTTAGCGTCGTAAAGCTTTAAATCGGCCTGTTTTAATAATTCATCAATTTGATAAACAGGCCCATCTGCAAAACCAATAGATATAGTAAATTTGATTTTTTCTTTACTAAACTCTTGGCTGTTCGCCTCTATAAAGTACCTAAAACCTTCAAGTCTTTTTAGTGCTTCTTGTTTATCCGCATTTGCAAAGTAAACGGCAAACTCTTCACCACCTAAACGGGCTACTAAATACTTTTTAAAATATTTGCTAAAGCAAATGGAGAGCCCTTTTAATACTTCGTCGCCTACATCATGCCCGTGAGTGTCATTAATTATTTTAAAATGGTCAATATCAAGCATGGCTAGCGCTCCTAAACCTTGCTTATTTTTAATCTTTTTGAGTGATTTGTTTGTTTCTTCAAAAAAGTAACGACGATTAGGTAGATTAGTTAGGTAATCGGTGTTGGCTTGGCGTTTAATTGTGGCTATTTGCTCTAGCATATCGACGTTTTGGCTAAGCCTGCAGTAAAACTCTTCACTATTAAAAGGTTTATGTAAATAATCGTTTGCGCCATTTTTTAAAAATAAACTAGAAAGCCCTAAAGAGTCAGAGCCCGAAATACCAATAATGGCTTTTTCGTCGTTGCTATATAAGCGGCGAATTTCGCTACATAACTCATCACCATTCATGTTTGGCATTTCGTTATCAGTAATGATGACTGAAATGTCGGGTGAATTTTCGAGCATTTTTAATGCTTCTTGTCCGTCTTGTGCTTCAATAATTTGATATTTGTGACGAACTAACAAGCTGCAAATGTATCGTCGAGTCGATTTAGAATCGTCAACAACGAGTACTTTTACATTTTCATTGCGAGGTAAGCGGTGTAATTGTTTTTCTAGGTATTGGTAAGCTTGTTTGTTTTCTTTAATGATGTAATCGATGATTGGGTATTTTTCTACGGTGTCGCGAGTTTTTTTATCAATATTGCCCGTCATTACAATAGTTGGGATATCAGCATTAACAGTGCAGGGTACTGCTTCACCTGATGGGGCATCAGGTAATATAAAGTCAACTACAGCGCAAAAATAGCTATTTTTACTTATAAGCTCTTTTGTTTGTGCTAATGACTCTGCTATATCAACTTCATAGCCTGCTTTAAGCGCGATGTGCTTTTGCACTCGCGCCATTGCAGGTGTATCTTCAACTATTAGTATTTTTCGCGTCACGGAACAACCCTGTTTATATTTTGCAAAAATATTTGCTTATACAAGTTGTAACTGTTAAAACGCAAAAAAGCAAATAACTTAAGTACTTACAGATTATCCGCTTCTGAATAATACTCTTGGCTAATCGGTGCCGGCCCTGACATTTTTGAGCGGCCAAATAAAGTATGAAACTTAGTTTTACAGGTCGTTAGCTTTAAGTATTTTACCCAAGCACGTTCGATTGGGTTAGTAGGTTCTTGTGAGCCAGTTACTACTGCTACAAACTGTTCTTGATGTTCGTTTTGCGGCTCAATTGTTTTACTGTATAAGCCTCTTAAAACAACACCGTGTTGTTCTAATATACTGGCTTCTAATAAGGTGAAGTTTCCGCTGCGGCTAAAACCACGTGGAAAATTCTGATCATCATAAAATTGACGTTGGCTAACAAATGCTTGGCGTAGTAATGAAATGTTATTGCTCATAGCTTTATCCTCATACCCTATTAATTAGCTGGAGTATGATGCAAGTTTGGCAATTTATTAAACAAATTATTTTTATCGTGAGGATAAAAAATTGGATATCGATTTATTAAAAACATTTGTTGAAGTAGTGCGTACGCGTCACTTTGGTAAAGCGGCCGAAAACCTTTATATTACGCAGTCTGCAGTGAGCTTTAGAATTCGCCAATTAGAGCAAGGGCTTGGTGTTAATTTGTTTATTCGCCAGCGTAATAATATTCAACTTACAGCACCTGGCGAGCGCTTATTACCGCACGCACAAATGATTATTACGGGCATGCAGCGCGCCAAAGTCGATGTTGCACTTGCCGACAATATGCATAAGCAAATTAGCTTAGCAGGAACGCCTAATATTTGGGATGCTTTTTTACAGTTTGGTATAACAAATATTGTATCGGCGATGCCGGGCGTGTCGTTGGTTGCAGAAGTTAAAGCACAACAAGAGAGCACTCGACTTTTATTAGAGCGTACTCTCGATTTGGCAATATTGTTTGATCCACCAAAAGTAGATGAATTAGTGGTAGAGCGAATTTGTGAGTTGCCAATCATTCCAGTAAGCGGATACGACACCGCAACTAACGAAAACTTTTTTGATAATCAATATGTGTATGTGGATTGGGGAACTACTTTTTCTCTTTGGCATGCGCGTCAGTTTACAGGAAAAACGCCACCTTACTTTAGAACCAGCACGGGACGTATTGCACTTGATTTAATACTGCAATGTGGTGGTAGTGCATTTATACCTCAAGTATTGGTTGAAGGGCATTTAGAAAAAGGTGAGTTGTTTCATGTTAAAGGGGTAGAAAACACCTCAAGAGACGTATTTATAGCGTATCACAGAGACAACGAGCAAAAAGAGCTAATAGAAACCTTAGTTAATTTACTTTCGCAAATGACGCCAAGCTTGTCATTAAAGCAAGATAAGTAAGTACGACCATTTACTAGGCTTTCATGTTATTTTGATTTCACATTTAATGCATTTTTATTAACAAAAAAAGACATTAATATTTCTGTTGTAATATTACTGTCATTTAGGAATGACAAAATGCAGCAGTTTTGAAAATTAGTCTTTTGTGATTATCCAAGGAAATAACATGAAATTTGTAAAATCGAGCTTATGCTTAGCACTATTAAGTGGTTTATCTTTTAATGCACTTGCCGACGTAGACATTTACGGTAAAGCGAATGTAACAGTGCAATCATCTGATGATGGCGAAGGGTCTTTTACCGAGATAAAAAGTAATGCATCTCGTCTTGGTGTTAAAGGTTCTGAAAAAATAAATGATAGTTTAGAAGCGGTATATAAGTTTGAGTTTCAAGTTGATGTGTCTGATGCTGATTCAAAAGGCGATAACGACGACAATATTTCTGCGCGTAACCAATATGTTGGTTTAAAAGGTGCGTTTGGTCAGGTTGTAATTGGTCGTAACGATACTGCGCTTAAGCAATCTCAAGGTAAGTTAGATTTATTTAACGACCTTGAAGGCGACATTAAAAATGTATTTAAAGGTGAAAACCGCTTAGGAAATACAGTTAGTTATTCATCAAACTCATACGAAGGCTTTAAAGTACTTGCTACTTTTGTAGCTGAAGATGATGTAGACGCTGATAACGGTTATTCAATGGCGGTGACATACGGTGACGTGGCACTTAAAAAGAGCGCAGTATATGCCTCTATCGCAGCCGATAGTGAAGTAAATGGCTACGACGTAGTGCGTGCATCAATCCAAGGTAAAATCGAAAACTTTAAATTGGGCGCAATGTACCAAACACAAGAAGCAGTAGATGGCAGCGCAGAAGCGGATGGTTACTTGCTAAATGCTGCTTACAGCATGGGTAACAACACATTTAAAGTGCAATACCAAGATATGGACTTTGACGACAGCGACGATAAGTCAGCAATTTCAGTTGGTCTTGATCACAAATTAAATAAAAATATTAAAGTATTTGGTTTTTATTCAAGCTTCGATATGGACAACAACGTTGACCAAGACTACGTAGGCTTAGGTATGGAATACAAGTTTTAACGATTAGTTAAAACACTCCCTTTTTAACCGCGCTCTTTTGGGTGCGGTTTTTTTTTGCTTTAAATTATTTACTTAGCCGCCCATAATAGAGCTTCATTTGGAATGAGGTGCGAGTCCTCGACTGTTCCCGCAACTGTAAGCAGCTGAGCTGTAAGTCAGATACAAATGGTATAATACCAATTTTATTAAAAACATGATCTTTCTAGCGAATTAAATAACTTACTAACTTCGTTAAAAATTATTCATATAGAACAACTATATGTCATAATTTCCGCCTTGTTATTAAGCTATTTATTTGTCGCTATAATAAATCACTAATTTAATGCAATTGGTATGAATTCTTTTAACGAGCGGGTTTACTCATTTTTTCTTGTAGTGCATTAGTATTTTTATCGCATTTTTAGTGAGTTTAACCTAGGGTCTGTTGAACTTTGCGGATTAAAATTTGTTCAAACTAGGGGCTATTTAATCGCGGCGCGAGGTTTGTAACCTAGTGGGCTAAGTAAAAACTGAGCAACAAAGAGTAAATAGCCCCTAGGAAGAACCCTTTGGGCAGCGCCTGTTTGGCATTAATGCTACGTTATCGCCCATTTATGGGGAATAACCACACTACATAGGCTCTGCCTTGCCTAAATACCAAACAGACTGTTGCAAATTTAACCTTGAAAGATCAACAGACCCTAGCCTAGGACTGACTATTGCACACTCAAACGCCATTAAATAAACCATTACTAAACGTTAAAAACGTATCGTGGGATATTGGCAATAAAACGATCCTCAAAGAAATAAACCTTAAAATAACCACAGGTAAATTTGTTGGTTTAATTGGACCTAATGGCGCAGGTAAATCGAGCTTATTGCGTTGTTTATATCGTTTTAATAAACCTAGTGATGGCGTTGTAGAGTTTAACAACACCGACATTTGGCAGCTAAAAAGCGATGAGTACGCAAAAAAAGTAGCGGTTGTTTTGCAAGAAACCCCGTCGCAATTTAACTTAAGCGTATTTGACGTTATTGCGCTTGGCCTAACGCCTCATAAATCGTTATTTAGCTCAATAACTAACATTGATAAACAAAAAATCATTCAAGCAATCAACACCGTAGGGTTGGTAGATCATAGTGAGCAAAGCTTTGAGTCGCTCTCAGGCGGTGAAAAGCAACGTGCCTTGATAGCCCGCGCCATAGTCCAGCAACCTCAACTGTTAATAATGGACGAGCCAACTAGCCATTTAGATGTTAAATACCAAATACAGGTAATGGAGCTTGCTAAATCGTTGGGTGTAACGGTGTTTGCATCGTTTCATGATTTAAACTTAGCCTCGGCAATGTGCGATGAACTAGTGGTTATTAAAAACGGTGAAATTACACATACAGGTACGCCAAGTGAGGTATTAACCGAAAACATGTTAGGCGACGTTTTTGGTGTCTGCGCCCAAGTAAATAACCACCCGCAAATATCGAAGTCGGGAAATAGCATCCCTCATATCACTTACTTTTATGGTTACAAATAATATGAGCGCAGTTAATACTCGCCAATCACTTGCGCTATTTATAAGTGCTGCAGCTGCTTTATTTAGCTTATTTGCAGCACTTAGTTTTGGCGCAGCAGAGACCTCACTTCAAGACGTACTTAATAGTTTTTTGCTCTCAAATGATGCGTCTTTTAATACGCGTATTATTTTTGAACTAAGAATGCCACGCACATTACTCGCCTTTTTAGCTGGCTCTGGTTTAGCAATTGCGGGGCTTATTTTACAAACGGTAACGCGTAACCCTTTAGCCGATCCTTACTTATTTGGTATATCGTCGGGTGCCTCATTTGGTGTGGTGTTACTTATGGCATTAGCAGGTATTAGCGCAGGCTTTATGCTATCTGCAGCAGCATTATTAGGTAGCTTACTCGCTATGAGTTTATTAATACTTATTGCAGGTAGGCAGCAAAGTGCACAGGTAGAATCAATGCTATTAGCTGGCGTCGCTCTGTCGTTTTTATTTAGTGCGTTTACCAGTTTGTTGCTTTATTGGAGCGATCCTCAGGCGGTAGCCGCTATCTTATTTTGGACACTGGGCAGCTTTGCTCGTGCGCAGTGGGCTACGCTTTGGTTACCTTTATTGGTAATCACATTGTGTACGTTTGTAATGCTAAGCTATAGAAGGCAGCTCAATGCGATGTTACTTGGCGATGAAAGCGCAATTACATTAGGTGTTAGGGTCCAGCGCTTTAGAATACTTATGCTAGTTTTGAGCTCATTAATTACCGCTGTGCTGGTGGCTATGTGTGGTGGTATTGGGTTTGTAGGATTAATGGTACCGCACATTGTGCGCTTTTTTATCTCCCAAGGCACCATCGCGGGATTGCTAGTAACCAGCTTAGTGGGCGGTACATTTATGGTGTGGGTTGATGTACTTTCGCGCTCCTTGCTAAAAAACCAAGAGTTACCTGTAGGTGTTATAACCGCTGCTATTGGTAGCGTGTTCTTTTTAAGTTTATTGTTTTTTAGAAAGCGAAGGGTGTAATTCCATGAAAACCTTAATGGTGCAAGGCACTACATCAGATGCTGGTAAAAGTACCCTAGTTGCAGCCCTTTGCAGGGTATTTGCTAAGCGAGGGGTAAAGGTTGCGCCTTTTAAACCACAAAATATGGCACTTAATAGCGCAGTAACAAAAGATGGCGGCGAAATTGGTCGTGCGCAAGCTTTGCAAGCAATAGCAGCTAAAGTAGAGCCCGAAATAGACTTTAATCCTATTTTACTTAAGCCTAATAGCGATACGGGCGCACAAGTGATTATTCACGGAAAAGCCATTAGCAATATGGAAGCGGGCAAATATCACGACTATAAAAAAGTGGCGATGGATGCAGTAATTACCTCACATAACCGCTTAGCTAAACGTTTTGATTTACTCCTTGTTGAAGGGGCGGGTAGTCCTGCTGAAATAAACCTGCGTGAAAACGATATTGCCAATATGGGTTACGCCGAAGAGGTAGATTGCCCTGTCATTATTATTGCCGACATAGATAAAGGCGGTGTGTTTGCACATTTGGTAGGTACGCTTGCGTTGTTAAGCGAGTCAGAACAGGCGCGCGTAAAAGGCTTTGTTATAAACCGCTTTAGAGGCGATATAGGTTTGCTGCAAGGCGGGCTTGATTGGCTTGAAGAATATACAAACAAACCCGTACTTGGCGTATTACCTTATTTGCACGATCTTGCTCTTGATGCTGAAGACGCTGTCGCAATTGATAATAACGTAACCAACGCCACAATTAATATTGCAGTGTTGCTTGTTCCACACATTAGTAACCACACCGATTTTGATGCACTGCGTTTGCACCCAAACATTAATATAAATTATGTGCGCCATACCCAAACGATCCCAGAAGTTGATCTGATAATTGTCCCAGGCAGTAAAAATGTGCTGGGTGATTTAAGTTTTTTGAAAAATGAAGGCTGGGACACTCAAATTAAGCGCCACTTACGCTATGGTGGCAAAGTACTTGGTATTTGTGGCGGCATGCAAATGCTGGGCAATACAATCAATGATCCCGATGGTATTGAGTCATCATTAAAACAAGTAAATGGGCTTGCTCTGTGCGATTTTGAAACCACGCTAACAGCGCAAAAAGTATTAACTAAAATAACCGCTACACTGCTTTTAAATAACCAACAAACACCCTGTAGTGGTTACGAAATACATGCAGGAATTAGCCAAGGTGCAGCGCTTGATAAGCCATTTTTAACCTTTGATGAAAACCACCCAAATGGTTTTACGTTTGATGGCTTTATTAGCGATGATAACGCCATTGCGGGCACCTATTTACATGGTTTATTTGATGAAGCCGATGCTACATCGCAAATTTTAAAATGGGTAAAACCAAGCGCCTCAATTAATCCAATTAGTATTGCCACTCATCGCGAGCAGCAGTTAGAACGATTAGCAACCATGTGCGAAACGCATTTAAATATACAGCAAATTATCTCGATTTATGAAGGGCACAATAATGACTGAACAAAACAACGATAAGCACAAGCAGCGCCAACAAAAAGTAAAAGAACAAGTGGATGCGCGCGTTGCTGCGGCACAAGATGTAAAAGGTATTTTTCAGGTAATTACCGGTAACGGTAAAGGTAAATCAACTTCGGGTTTTGGCGTTGTAGCACGCTGCGTAGGGCATGGTAAAAAAGCAGCCGTTTGCCAATATATTAAAGGTACTTGGGAGTGTGGCGAGCGTAATTTATTACAAGGTGCAGGCGTTGAGTTTGTTGTAATGAACACCGGTTTTACCTGGGATACGCAAAACAAAGAAGCCGATACTGCAGCCGCGCAGGCAACATGGCAAGAGTCAAAACGCATGCTTGCTGATAGCAGTATTGATTTAGTATTACTTGATGAGCTTACGTATATGGTGACTTACGGCTACGTAGATTTAGATGAAGTAGTAACAGCGCTTAATAACCGCCCGCCAATGCAGTCAGTTATTATTACAGGGCGTGCAGCGCATCGTACTTTAACAGACCTTGCCGACACAGTAAGCGAAGTGCGTAATGTAAAACACGCATTCGACTCAGGCATAAAAGCGCTCGAAGGGTTTGATTACTAATGTTTAAAGCGTTTTTTATTGGGCTGCTGCTTTTTAGTGTATCGGGCGGTGCACTTGCAGAGCAGGTTAATGATTCTAAAAAACTGCGAATAATCGCGCTTGCACCACATATAGTCGAAAACCTATTTGCCATAGGGGCGGGCGATAATATTGTGGGCACGGTTGATTACGCCGACTACCCAAGTGAAGCCCAAAGTATTGAGCGCATAGGGGGTTATTACGGTATCTCGCTTGAGAAAGTATTAGCGCTTAAACCCGACTTAGTTATTGCGTGGAAAAGCGGAAATCAAAGCGAAGATTTAGCACAAATAGAGCGTTTAGGTATAAAAGTGTATTTGAGTAACCCCGTCACAATCGCTGGTGTAGCCGACGAGTTACTTACTTTTGGTGAATTTACAGGGAATATTGAGCAAAGCCAGCAAGCGGCAAATGCATTTACACAAAAACTAAACGCGATTATTAAAAGCCAGCAAGATAAAAAAGATATTACTGGGTTTTATCAGTTATGGGCTGAGCCCATGATGACAGTAAGTAAAAATACGTGGATAAGCCAACTGATTGAAACATGCCATGTAAGCAATGTATTTGCACAGAGCGTTACAGATTACCCGCAAATTAGTATCGAAAATGTCATTGTTACTAAGCCACAAGTTATTATTATCCCTGATGAAAAATCAAAAACACCACAGCCGGTTGTTAATTGGCAAAAGTGGCCAGAAGTACCCGCTGTTAAAAATGATCAATTTATTAGCGTAAATGCCGATTTATTACATCGTTTTACTCCGCGCATGCTAGATGGACTCGCGGATATGTGTGATAAAATAGACGCATCACGTAAACAGATTAAGAGTACACAATGAGCAATTGGGCTACATTTTTAGAAAGTGAATTACAACAACCTTACATGCAGCAAACGTTAGAGTATGTGGCTAACCGCCGCAATGAAGGTGTTGCTGTTTATCCGCCTGAACCTCAAGTATTTAGTGCTTTTGATGCCACAGCGCTCAATAACATCCGTGTTGTAATTTTAGGACAAGACCCATACCACGGAGAAAGGCAAGCGCATGGCTTGTGTTTTTCGGTATTGCCTGATGTAAAAAAGTTGCCACCGTCGCTTAAAAATATGTACAAAGAGTTAGCTGTCGATATCAGCGGATTTATTATTCCTGAGCATGGTTACCTGCAAAGCTGGGCAGATCAGGGCGTGTTTTTACTCAATACAGTATTGACCGTTGAGCAAGGGCAAGCGCATTCACATAAGCATTTAGGATGGGAGCAATTTACCGATAATGTAATTGCCCATATTAATAAGCACTGCGAAGGTGTGGTATTTATTTTATGGGGTGCACATGCGCAAAAAAAAGGTAAAGGCATAGATAGCGCTCGCCATCATGTTTTAAAAGGGCCGCACCCATCGCCGCTTTCGGCGCATAGAGGCTTTTTTGGCTGTCAGCATTTTTCAAAAACGAATGAGCTATTACAAGCCCAAGATGAAAAACCGATTAACTGGCAGGTGTAAATAACCTGGGCTCTGAATAATAAATTTATCTCATGCAGCTATTTTCAGCGCATTAAAAAAGGCTTCCATATATCGGAAGCCTTTTTGTTTAGTTGGGGCGTATTGAATTAAAAATCGAGCTCTTCAATTGCAATACTGTCTGTAAAGTAGTCTAGTTCTTGTAGTTCTTTACGTAGGCGCTGTTTGTCTTTTATTGCTTCTATTTCACGCCATTTTCTTTTTTTATTTTTCTGAGAGGTTTTCCTTGTTGTATCTGGTCCTTCTAATATCTCTAATATATCGTTTAGGCTATCCATGAACTTCTCCTATTGATTTTATTGACCTCAAGAATACCTATACCACAGGCCTAGTTAAAATAGAATAAAAAAGTGACAGTTATGTTACATAAGTGTGATTAATTGATGAAGGTTTATACGAAGATTATATGAAGTCGATATGAAGTCGATATGAAGATTATATAGAGGGGTAGCGTATTTTAGGCATAAAAAAACGCCGCTATTGCGACGTTTTTAAAACACGATTATAGCAAATTACATTGCTTTAAAGCGCGCCTCTAGTTGTTCTTGTGCATCAGCAAAAGAGCGAATACCTTCAGCTAGTTTTTCAGTAGCCATAGCATCTTGGTTATGTAACCAACGGAACTGTGCTTCTGTTAATGGCTCTGGTTTTGGCTCTTGTGGAACATCGCTTTCAAGCAAATATTCTTGTGCGCCTTCAAGGTTACCTAAATCTTCTAAAAGATTAGGGCTAATAGTTAGCTTGTCACAACCTGTAAGTGCAATAATTTCGCCTGTATTACGGAAACTTGCACCCATCACAACTGTTTTGTAGTCATGGCGTTTGTAAAATTCAAAAATGCTGCGTACAGACTGAACACCTGGATCTTGTAGCGGATCGGTTGGTTTTTCCATACCGTTAGCAACGTGCCAATCTAAAATACGGCCAACAAATGGCGAAATTAGAAATACGTTTGCATCGGCACACGCGCGAGCTTGGGCATCGCTAAATAATAAAGTAAGGTTACATTTAGTCCCTTCTTTTTCTAGTTGCTCAGCGGCTTTAATACCTTCCCATGTAGACGCTACTTTAATTAAAATTTTGTCTTTGCTTACACCTTCTTTTTCGTAAAGGCTAAGTAGGGTATGTGCTTTATCAATCGTAGCTTGCGTATTAAACGAAAGGCGTGCATCTACTTCAGTAGAAATATAACCAGGTACAATAGCGCTAATTTCTTTACCTAGTAATACGGCAAAGTAATCACATGCTAGTTCAAGTTGTTTAGCAGGCTCTTGCTCGGTTTCTTTTGCGTAGCTCCAAGCTTTATTTAGGTAAGGCTTATATGCTTCAATCTCGCTCGCTTTTAATAAAAGCGACGGGTTTGTAGTTGCATCTTCTGGTTGATGCTTTTTAATAGCTTCAATATCACCAGTGTCGGCTACGATAGATGAATGTTGTTTTAGCCTTTGTAGAGCTGAAGTCATTTGCTTTCCTCATTCCAAGCAAGTTAAAAGAAAAATCTAATCACTCTTAATATATCTAATCCATACTGCAACAGTGTGACAATGCTTGATAGGTCTTATGTCCTGATCAATAAAAAAACGGCAATGCATGGGTTATTAAGAGAGGATTTATTTAAACAAAACGTGCTTTTCGTTTCATTTAATGTTGAAATTGACACTAAATAAATTACAAGTCAATAGCTAACTATGATCACTGTTATTTCACCTGCAAAAAATCTTGATTACGAAACGCCACCCGCAACAGACAAGTTCACTCAGCCTGAATTACTAGAGCACAGCGAAGAGCTCATGAAAGTATGCCGTGAACTAACACCAGCGCAAATTGGCAGTTTAATGAAAATTAGCGACAAGCTATCTGGGCTTAACGCAGCACGCTTTAGTGAGTGGGCGCAGCCGTTTACACAAAGCAATGCTAAACAAGCCGCACTTGCCTTTAATGGTGATGTATATGGCGGTTTAGATGCAAGTACGCTTAAAGCTAGCGAGCTTGATTACGCACAAAACCACTTACGTATACTTTCGGGTTTATACGGCTTATTAAAACCACTTGATTTAATGCAAGCTTACCGTCTTGAAATGGGCACCAAGCTTGAAAACTCACGTGGCAAAAACTTATACGAGTTTTGGGGCAGCGTAATAGCGAATAAACTAAACGACGTATTAAAAGCGCAAGACGCACAATATTTAGTTAACCTTGCTTCAAACGAATACTTTAAAGCGGTAGATAAAAAAGCGCTTAATGCACAAATTATTACCCCTCACTTTAAAGATTGTAAAAACGGTCAATATAAAGTAATCAGCTTTTATGCTAAAAAAGCACGCGGCATGATGGCGCGCTATATTATCGAAAATAAAGTAACGCAGTTAAGCCAACTTAAAGAGTTTACGGTAGCAGGTTATTACTTTAGCCCAGAGGCAACAGTTAAAGAGCTTGAGCCGGTATTTATGCGCGACGAACAAAATTAGGTTTATAAGCTTAAATAAAAAATTTAAAAGCCATGCATTGCATGGCTTTTTTGATGTTGGCGTTATATTTGCAATCTCATCTAATATTAATGAGAACACTAATTAAATAGGTGCAAATAAAATGATCAGCATTCCGTCAATTGACGAAGCCGAAAAACTAATAGAAGAAAAGCTCGGAGGCTGGTTTGATATTGTTATCAGCCATATCCCTAATTTTATAGTTGCGATACTGATCGCAATTGTGTTTTCAATATTGGCACGCTTTGCTGGCAAGCTGATGAAAAACGTATTACGCCGCTCACTCGACTCAAAACAAATTGCCGACTTAATGGCGTCAATTTTTAAAGTTATTGTGTTGTGCATAGGTTTATTTATAGCGCTCGATTTTGTTGGCTTAAAAGGCACCGTTACTTCGCTACTTGCTGGTGCGGGTATTGTGGGTTTAGCCATTGGTTTTGCGTTTCAAGACATGACCGAAAATCTAATTGCTGGTATAGCAATGGGTGTACGTAAGCCATTTAAAACAGGTGATGTAATAGAAACCGATGATGTGTTTGGTTCGATACATTCTATAAACCTACGTAACACGCTAATAGAGAGCTTTTACGGGCAACTAATACTTGTACCAAACAAAGTCTTATTTAGAAATGTACTAAAAAATTACACCACGCTAGGTATAAGACGTATAGAAGTACCTGTAGGTATTTCGTACGGCGATGACATAGAAAAAGCAAAAGACGTTATAGTCGAAAAAATTAACGAATTTGACTTTGTAATACGCAAAGACGAAACCGCCGTATACGCTGAAGGCTTTGGTGACAGCAGCATTAACTTACTGGTATGGTTTTGGATTAAATACCCAGGCGAGCCTGACTTTATGACGGTACGCCATAAAGGTGTTGTTGCCGTTAAGCAAGCACTAGACGAGGCGGACATTAGCATTCCATTCCCAATTCGTACGCTCGACTTTGGCATTAAAGGGGGCGAAAAACTCGATGCCATGATTAGCGATAAAATAAGCCAGCAATCATCAAATAAAGACAGTGGTGAGGGGACTGACTCTAACCAAAGTGAGTAATTTAGTTAAAACTCATTAGGCAAAAGCATTGGGAAATAGTTACTTACCAACAGCGCATTTTTACAGAGTAAAAATGCGCTTTTTAATTAGTTCAAGTCACTTTTCTTTATTCATTAATTATTTTCTCCAGCAGATTTTGTAACGTATTTTTTATAAGGTAAGTTTCCCTTTTATCTATTTATTATGCAATTATTGGTTATACAAGGTGTATTTTTTTAGATATTAGGGCTACAAACAAATGAAGTTAAAGATTAAATGGTTTACAAAAATAATTTTATTTTCAAGCCTAGTTATTAGCTTTATTTCAGTAGGTAACGAATATAATGCTAAATATGATGTGAGTTATAAATTAAATATAGATAACAATACCGCTGAAATGCTTTTTCTCGATAAAAACAAAAACCTTACCTCTACATTAATCTTACCAAATAAAGCGGCATATATTGAAAAAGAGAAGTTACGAGAGTTTTGTAGCTCAGATGATGTTTTATGCCCTAGAAAAAGTTATGAAAGTAACGTTATTACTTGGTCACCTGATAATGAATATTTAGCTGTGTTTGTGGGTAATACAAAAGGGTTTTGGTTTATCCCCAGTAAAGAGATAACAAAAGCCGCATTCAATAAAAATAATGTAGTTAAAGTCGGCTTACATACTCAAAACGATAAAATAAATATTGCTCTATTTCATGGCGCGGCAGGATGGGTTGATAATCATCATTACGTTTTTTCAGCGGGTTTAAGTGGTGACAATTTTGTTTATAAGTTTAACCCAAAAACAAAGGAACTTAAGGGTTTTCCTTTTGAGCTAAATGAAGATTCTACGGTAAGCAGTTTTAAAGAAGTTTTTGTTGAAAGTTTTAATTCACAAAAAAGTAGTTTTAAATTAAGTGATGTTATTCAACAACTAGATAAATTGAAATAACTACAAAAAATAAACATAAAAAAGCGCAGCTTGTGTTGGAGTAACAAGCCGCGCTTATGAATTAGTTATACAAATAAGTTTATGTAGTGCGTATTAAATAACACTAATTTTATTACGAATGATTTTAACCCCATCCATATTTTCTAAAAACTTTTGAGCCAGTGCGCGCTGAAAACCAGTTTGTGCTTCACCGTATAAATCTACTTCCCCATTTTTTACCTGCACACGAATATCACTTAACGCTAGGTTAGGATTAGTTCGTAGGGTGTTGGTGATAGCTTGTTGTAAGTTAGGTTGAGTGGCTACACTGCTTACTACGGCCATGTTGGTTGCTGCACTTGCTTTTGTAGCGCAAGCTAATAAAAATAAACAACAAAATGATACTAAAGCGATAGTTAACTTGAAGCGGTTCATAACTCAATCCTTACATTACGGTGAATAGTGCAGCCACAATATGGAAATTCCATCGGCTAGGTTATCTTTGTAGTTACAATTTCGGTGCCAATATTAACGCTATGAAATATAAGGGAATTTTATTAATTGGGAATTCAGGTGGGCAAAAATTACATTTAAATGAGTATGAGTTACATGCTTGGGTTACATATGTAACGGGTACAAACACCAGAGCCTGTAAGGCTTGCATTAAAAAGCCGGCAAAAGCCGGCTTAGTATAAAAATGTTTTAGGTTACTTCTTCTTTTTAACCTTAGCCTTTTTCTTGGCTTTCATTTTTACTGGATCTTTACGCTTTTTAGCTGGTGGCTTAGCTTCTTTATGCTGTGGCTCAACACCTCTAATTACACGGCGTTTTAATTTTTGTTCAACGTAGCGCTCTACTTTATATAAAATACCAATATCGTGTGCTTCAACTAGCGATATTGCTATCCCTTTTTTACCAGCACGGCCAGTACGACCAATACGGTGTACATATACGTCGGCAGTACGCGGCATATCAAAGTTAATAACGTGGCTGATGTCAGATACATCAATACCACGTGCAGCTACGTCGGTAGCAACTAATATGCTTGTTTTGCCACTATGGAAGTTTTCCATGGCTTTCATACGTTTGTCTTGTGGCATTTCGCCGCGTAACCACGCCGCTTTTACATCATTAGTTGTAAGTTCGCCAATCAATGTTTCTAAGCGTTCGCGAGTTTTAACAAACACAATCGCTTTAGTTACGTCAGGGTTTTTTAGCGTATTAACTAATAATTCAAGTTTGTGATGATAATCGTCGGCTAAATGTACCCATTGGTGAATTTTTGCTTTTTCTTTACGTGACGATTCGGCTTCTAATAGAGCTGGGTCGTTTAATGTTTTTTCAGCAAACCTTTCTACGCTGTCACCTTCAAGTGTTGCTGAGAATAAAAAACATTGGCGACGATTTTTAGCTTCGTCACAAATACGGCTCATTTCTTTTTTGAAACCCATATCTAACATGCGATCTGCTTCATCAATAATAAGCATTTCTACGTGTTCAGCATGAAAGTTTTCGGTTTCTAGGTATTCCATTAATCGACCTGGTGTGGCGATTAAAATATCGTTATTTTTTTCAAAAATTTCTTTATGCGTGCCGTAGTTAATACCGCCTGTTACTACACCAATTTTTAGGTGTGTGCGTTTAGCTAGCAGTTCACATTGTTCATGAATTTGATAAGCCAGCTCACGAGTTGGGGTCATAACGAGTACGCGCGCAAAACCAGGGTCACGACGTGGGAAATCCAGTAAGTACTGAATAGCCGGAATTAAAAATGCCGCTGTTTTACCTGTACCAGTAGGCGCAGATGCTAAAATATCGCGCCCCTGTAGTGCTTCAGGAATAGCTTGTTGTTGAATGCTGGTTGGCGTCTCGTAGCCCATTTTATTAATGGCATCGAGTAGCTTGTTATCAAGATCAAATTCAGAAAATTGCATAGAGTGTCTAAAATAAGGGACAATTACCCTGATTATACGCGCTATGCTGCGCTTGGTGAATGAAAAGGTGAAAAAATGTCTGGTTTTGTATTTAAACAATTTAAAGTTGAACACGACCACTGTGCAATGAAAGTTTCTACCGATGGCATTTTGCTTGGCGCATGGGCTAATTTAAGCGGTGCAAAGTCATTACTTGATATAGGCACCGGCACTGGCTTGTTAGCACTAATGTGTAAGCAGCGCAGTAATGAGCTTGATATAACTGCGGTAGAAATTGACGAAAGCGCCTATACCCAAGCATTACAAAATGTAGCTAATAGTCCGTGGCCAACTATAAGTATTACGCACCAAACTATTCAAAGCTTTAGTAGTGAAGTTAAATTTGACGTGGTTATCTCTAATCCACCGTATTTTAATCACAGTTTAAAAGGCGATAATGTTGCGCGTAATAACGCACGTCATACCGACGGCCTAAGTTTTGAAGAGTTAATTAATGCGTTTAAACATTTAAGCCATAGTGGTTCCCGCTTTAGCTTAATACTCCCAAGCGTTGAAGGCGCATTATTTATTGAGCTTGCTATTCAAAATGGGCTTTATTTAAATACTCATTGCCAAGTAAAAGCCACGCCCAACAAAGATATTAGCCGCAGTTTAATGACATTTAGCTACGTAAAAAGCGATATAGAATCATCAACCCTGTGTATTAGAAACTTAGATAATACCTACACTGCTGATTATATAGCCCTGTGCAAAGCATTTTATTTGAAAATGTGAAGCAATTGTAAAATAGGAACGAATAACGCAAACTGACTAAAACCATTGTTGAGAACAGATATGGATAGTCAGTTACCAAAATCTTTTATAATTATACTTGCCGTATTACAGGCTATTGCTCTTACCCTTTTGTATAGCAGTATAGAAAATAATGTGTGGCCAGCAACAAGCCCTACATGGTTAGTCTCACTTATTACATTTTCTATGAGCTTTCCTTTATTAATGCTAATGACCGTTAATAAAAATAATATAAAAACGTCGTTGCTTTTAATCCTTCCTTTTTCCTTGTTGTTATCTTTATTGGGGGCGTATGTTGGCTTTCAGCAAGAGCCTCAAGAGTACGTAAGTAATAACACTTTAATGTCAGTTTTTATTTTTACTAGTTTAATAGCTGGCTTTAAAGGCCTTATGTACATACAACAATTTGGTAGCTCAGAAAATGTTAGTTACAGTCGTTTATTTAAGCTCTCTTGGCGTAATTTTATAATATTTGGAGAATGCTGGCTGTTTGTACTTATTTTTTGGGGAATTCTAAATTTAGGTGCGGCTTTATTTGATATTTTAGATATAGAATTTTTCTCTGAGCTACTAAGAAATGAATGGTTTTGGATCCCAACCTTAACGCTCGCATTTGCCTTTGCGAGTGTCATATTTAGAAAGCTTTTGAACATTGAAGATAATATCGCTTTTTTACTACAAACTTTAATTAAGTTTTTATTGCCTGTTTTATCAGTTATTTCTCTCGGTTTTTTAGCAACACTTCCTTTTACCGGACTCAATAAATTATGGGAGACCGGAAGTGGCAGTTTATTAGTAATGTGGCTGCAGGTGCTCACGTTGTTTTTTGTTAACACTGTTTATAAAGATGACTCATCAGTTCGCCCTTATCACATGCTCTTGCACCGACTCGTTTTTATAAGCGTTGCGTTACTTCCCGTTTATAGTGTTATTTCTGCCTATGGAATTTACTTACGGGTAGAGCAGCATGGGCTAACAGTAGATCGTTGTTGGGGCATTTTGATTTGGTTTTTATTGGCGTGTTTTTCGTTTAGTTATCTTGTTGGAATTATAACAAAGCGAGACAATTGGCTAGAGCCGCTTAGCAAAATAAATATTGTGATGGGGTGGGTGGTGCTCGTTAGTATGCTTGCTGTTAACTCCCCTTTATTAAATTTTCAAAGCTTATCTACAAACAGCCAAATAGCGCGTTTAGATGCAGATAAAGTAACAATAGAAAAGTTTGACTATTACTATTTTGAGCACAGCTTAGGTCGCCAAGGTTATTTAGCTATGCAGTTATTAAAACAGAAAATTGAAACGAGTCACCCAGAGCAATACGCTATCATCGATAGGATGTATGTAAATAATGAGTTTGCTTTAACGCTTGAACACACAGTCGATGATTTTATTGAGCGCAGTGTATTTTGGCCATCACAAGCGCTAATACCTCAAGGTTTAATAGAGGCAGTATTTTCTGAACAACATTTTTACGATCGTAACTCTTTAAAAGAACATACTTACTATTTCATTGGCATGGATTTAAACAAAGATGATGAACTCGATTTTATAGTGATTGACGAAAGTAATGAAAATATATCCGCATATTTCTGGTTATTCGACATGGGTAAGTGGCGCTCAAGGTATATGAATGTCGAAAATCCTGAAGAGATTAGATACCTTAAAAGCATGATTGATAATAACGAATTATCTTTAGTTGAGCCTGAATATTCAAATCTAAAAATAGGGGATGTTGTTTTTAAAGTGAGGTAATACGTAACTTTTTTTTATGCTACTGCCCCTTAAACCTAAACTAATGATTATTAGTTTAGGTTTTTTGCTTTTAGTTTTTTATTTTATGTACAGCGCTTTAATAGTGTGTTTATAAATCACCTGATATGATTTAACCATTGGCCACTTAATTTAAAAGGCAACACAATGAAAAAGTTAAATAAATTAGCATTACTTAGCACGTTAGCAGCCACCATTTTTGCAAGCCAAGGTGTGTTTGCTGCTATTACGCCTGTAGGGCTTTGGAAAACGATTGATGAGGATACAAACCAAGCTAAGTCGTATGTACGTATTACCCAAACCAACGGTGTATTAAGCGGCAAAGTTGAAACCATTCTTAACCCTTCAAAACAAAATGATATATGCAGTAAGTGTGATGATGAGTTAAAAGATCAGCCTATTTTAGGAATGACTATAATCACGGGTGTAAAAGCACAAGATGATGGTGTTTGGGGAGACGGTGAAATACTCGATCCAACAAATGGTAAAACCTACACTTTACAACTAACCCCGCAAGATGAAGGTAAAAAGCTCGAGGTACGCGGCTACATTGGCTTTTTTTACCGAAACCAATATTGGCTAAAAGTAGAGTAAGTTTTACTACTTATTTAATTACTAAACGTTAAATAATTAAGTATTAACTGAAATCATTTTTGCGCTTTGCCTTTCTTACTCACTAAGCCAGCTATATTTAATTGGCATTCAATTTTGAGTAAATAATAAAGGAAAAAAGATGATTAAGTACATAGTTGCTTTAATAATGCTTAGCGCACTGTTAATAAGCGGTGGGGCAAATGCAAAGGATGATGCTGTAAATACGGGTTGGTTTAATAACACGGCTATTAAAGGGTACGACAGCGTTGCTTATTTTACGCAAAATAAAGCCGTTAAAGGCAGCGACAAATACACGTTTAGTTATTTAGGTGCCAACTGGCACTTTTCGAGTGAAGAAAACAAAACGACATTTGCAGAAAACCCAAAACGTTATGCACCGCAATACGGTGGTTGGTGTGCTTATGCAATGGCTGATGAAGGTAACGCTGTAGGTATAGACCCAGAAGCATTTTATATTCACGAAGGTAAGCTTTACTTAAACTATAGCGAAAGCGTGCAGCAAAAATGGTTAAGTAATTTACTACCGTACATTGTTATGGCAGATGGGTACTACCCACAAACAACCAATGTGATGACGTTTCAATAAATTACTCATATTGCTAGGGCGTGTTGATCTTTGTGGATTGAAATTTGTTCAATCTAGGGGCGATTAAATCGCGGCGCGAGGTTTGTAACCTAGTGGGCTAAGTAAAAACCGAGCAACAAAGAGTTGATCGCCCCTAGAAAGAACCCAGAGGGCAGTGCATGTTTGGCATTTATGCTGCGTTATCGCCTATTTATGGGGAATAACCACACTACATAGGCTCTGCCTTGCCTAAAAACCAAACATACTGCTGCAAATTCACCCACCAAAGATCAACACGCCCTAATTAAAAAGCCCGCAACTAAACTAGTTGCGGGCTTTTTGCTTTTTATTTATTAGCTTATTAATTAAAGCGTTTCACCGTATTCAGTCATTACCTGTTCAACCCATGTTGCAATGCGGTCGTCGCTTAGCTCGTATTGACTGTCTTCGTCGAGTGCGAGTCCTACAAACTGTTTACCATCAGGCGTTAATGCTTTTGAAGCTTCAAACTCGTAACTACTGTCGTTTGGCCAAAAACCAAGTTGAGTAAATGTTTGCGTATTTATTTCGTCGTGTAGCATGCCTAGCGCATCTTGAAACCACTGCCCGTAACCTTGTTGATCGCCCATGCCAAATAAAGCAATGGTTTTACCATTTAGGTTTACGTCGGCTATGTCGTCCCACTTTGACTCCCAGTCTTCTTGTATTTCACCAAAATCCCATGTTGAAATACCAAAGATGATAAAGTCATACTGCTCTGCATTTTTTAGTGGCTCGTCTTTAATATTGTGCAGGGTAACTATATCGGCACCAATAATGTCGCGAATCTTTTCTGCTGCCATTTCGGTGTAGCACGTAGTAGAACCAAAAAATAAACCAATTTGCATCGTATTTATCACTGTGTAATTGCCTGATATGATAGGCTCAAGTTTACCGTAAGGTATTTTTAATTGATACCTTAGCAAAGCATGAGAGCATAATGTGACAACGCTATCTGACGATTCTTTTGAAAATAACAGCAGTATGAGCAGTAATAGCGACTACCTAGAAACCTTTTTAGATAGCCTGTACTTAGAACAAGGCGTAAGCGAAAACACATTAAGTGCTTATCGCAGTGATTTAGATAAGTTTTGCCTATTTTTAAAGGGCGAAAGTTTAATGACGGTAACAGGGCTTGATGTAGAGAGTTACTTAGCGCACCGAGTCGATTTAGGCTTAAAACCACGCAGTACTGCACGTAGTATTAGTGCGTTAAAGCGTTTTTATCAGTACTTTGTGCGCGAAAAACTAATTAGCGACACTCCCATGCTAAATATTTCTCAGCCAAAAGCAGGGCAGTCGTTACCTAAAACACTCTCAGAGGCCGAAGTTGAGGCATTATTAAATGCGCCTAATACCGAAGAAGCGATGGGACTGCGCGATAAAGCCATGCTAGAGCTACTTTATGCAACGGGTTTGCGTGTAAGTGAGCTTGTTGGACTGCGCATGGAGCAAATTAATTTGCGCCAAGCAGTGGTGTTTGTAAAAGGTAAAGGTAATAAAGAGCGCTTAGTTCCACTGGGTGAAGAAGCCATGTATTGGCTTGAGCAATTTTTAAAGGGTGGGCGTGCGCAAATGATAAAACATGCCACCGATTTTGTGTTCCCATCTAAACGCGGAGTAGGCATGACGCGACAAACCTTTTGGCATAGAATTAAACACTATGCTATTTTGGCAGCAGTTGAGTCTCCATTATCGCCCCATACTATGCGCCATGCTTTTGCTACGCACTTATTAAATCATGGGGCAGATTTACGTGTGGTACAAATGATGTTGGGCCATAGCGATTTATCAACTACGCAAATTTATACCCATGTTGCCAATGAACGGTTAAAGTCGGTACACGCAGAGCATCATCCGCGTGCGTAAGTTTGAAAGTAAATATCATTAAGCCGGTCAATATATTAAGTATTTTTAGGATAGAGAGAAGTTATGAAAAAATTAATGTTAGCAGGTGCCATGTTGTGCACAAGTATTAGTGCATTTGCAAATGGCGTTGCTGTAACACCAGATGCTAATGATCCTATTATTACTAAATTTGCCGAGCTTGGTGTAACTGTAAAGCAAATTAACCCAAGTCCAGTAACGGGTTTAAAAGAATTGATTACTAACAAGGGCGTGCTTTACGCAAGTCCAGACGGTCAATATTTAATGCAAGGTACGTTAATTGATTTAAATAATCGTAATAACCTAACAGAGCAAGCATTAAATGGCGTGCGTGTTGAAGGTCTTAAAGAATACGAAGAATCGATGATTGTGTACAAAGCGCCAAACGAAAAACACAGCATTACTGTATTTACCGACATTAGCTGTGGTTACTGTCGTAAATTACACCGCGAGTTAGACGATTTACTTGATGCGGGTATTACCGTTAAGTACTTAGCGTTTCCACGTGGTGGCTTACAAGGTTCAGGTTACGCAGATTTAATGAATGTATGGTGTGCACGCGATCAGCAAGAAGCACTAACAGAAGCTAAATCGGGCACAAGCACTAAAGTAGTTGCAGGCTGTAGTGCACCGGTTGCAGAGCATTACCAATTAGGTCAAAGCTTTGGTATTAGCGGCACACCCGCTATTATTTTAGAAGATGGTACTATGATCCCTGGTTACCAGCCAGCAGCAGCACTAAAAGCAGCATTAGAAGCTAACAAAGCGTCGTAATTAAACGCTTAGTTATTATTAAAAAGGCCTTAATGGCCTTTTTTTGTCTTTTTAATACGACTCAATAAGTTAAAACCCTGCATGAAAAAACTAATCATTGCGCGTGAAAACGTTGACGACTCGCATCTGCCGAGTAATTTACACCCTGTAATTAAACAAATTTATGCTAACCGCAATGTATTCAATGCCGAAGAGCTAAATAACAGCGTAGCTACGCTTCACGACTTCAAATTGTTTAAAGACATCGACAAAGCCAGCGACTTATTAATTGAAGCATTAAAAGCGCAAAGCCAAATATTAATAGTTGGCGACTTTGATGCCGATGGCGCAACAAGCACTGCAACATTAATGCAAGGCCTTGAGATGTTTGGCTTTAAGCATTTAGATTACTTAATTCCTGACAGGTTTAGCTTAGGTTATGGCTTAAGCCCCGCGCTTGCTGAGCAAATAGTACAAATAAAACCTGATTTAGTGATCACAGTAGATAACGGCATATCGTGTATTGCCGGTATTGATATTTTAAAAGCGGTTGGCATAAAAGTGCTGGTAACAGATCACCACTTACAAGGTGAGCAGCTGCCAAATGCAGATGCAATCGTAAATCCAAATAGGCACGAATGTGATTTTCCGTCTAAATCAATTGCAGGCGTTGGCGTTGCTTTTTACTTATTAATAGCGCTGAGAAGCGTAATGCGAGATTTGGGTTATTTTGAGCAACAACCACCGCCTAATTTAGCTAACTTGCTCGACATTGTAGCGCTTGGCACGGTTGCCGATGTAGTGGCACTTGATGCAAATAACCGTACCTTAGTACACCAAGGTTTAGCACGTATTCGCAGTGGTAAAACACGCCCAGGCATTACCGCGCTTATTGAAGTGGCTAACCGCAATGCTGCCCGCTTAAGCGCAAGCGACTTTGGCTTTTCACTTGCGCCGCGTTTAAATGCAGCAGGGCGATTAGACGACATGAGTTTGGGTATAGCGTGCTTGCTTAGCACCGACATAAACCAAGCGCGTAGTATAGCCGGCGAGCTCGACAGCTTAAACTTTGCAAGGCGCGAAATAGAACAAGGCATGCAAGCCGAGGCGCAAGCCGTGCTTGATAGGCTCGCATTTAGCGATGATAACATTCCTGATGCTATTTGTTTGTTTCAAGACGATTGGCATCAAGGTGTTATTGGGATTTTGGCTGGTCGCTTAAAAGAAAAATACCACCGTCCAACCGTTATATTTGCTGGTGGCGAAAACGGTGAGATTAAAGGCTCGTGCCGCTCTATTGAAGGGCTACACATGCGCGATTTACTCGAAGGGCTTAATACAGCCGACCCACACTTAATTAATAAATTTGGTGGCCACGCCATGGCAGCCGGCTTAAGTATTAACGAGCAGCACTTTAACGACTTTAAAAAAGCGTTTGATGCCGCAGTTAGCGCGCAACTGAGTGAAGAAAGTAAACGCTGTATTGTATTTACCGACGGTGAGCTGCCAAACGACTGCTTTACGATGGAATTTGCCCAGCTATTAAAGCAATCGGGCCCGTGGGGTCAGCAATTTCCTGAGCCGGTGTTTGAGCATACCTTTGAAGTAATACAGCAGCGCATAGTAGGCGAAAAGCATTTAAAGCTCGTGTTAAAGCATCAATCTGGTCGATTAGTTGACGCCATTGCTTTTGGTATTGATGTAAAAGAATGGCCAGATACTGAGGCTAAGTTTGTAAAAGTAGCGTACCAGCTCGATATAAATGAGTTTAGAGGTAAATTTACGCTGCAATTAATAGTTAGAGAGCTTGAAAAAGTGCACTAAAAAATATGTAATATCATGCATAAAATGCTAATAAAGCGCGCGGTTTTTTGTTAAAATCGGGCGTTTTTATCATTTGACGATAATTTATTGCGAAAATCCCATTTAAAGGGGCGCAATTACCTAGCCATTTTGGAGTGATGTACATGTTTGAAGTGAATCCTGTGATTAATCAAATCAAGGAAATTCGCGAACGTACTGAATTGCTTCGGGGGTACCTTTGACTACGCTCTTAAACAAGAACGCTTAGAAGAAGTTAACGCCGAGCTTGAAGATTCAGCCGTGTGGAATGAGCCTGAACGCGCACAAGCGCTTGGCCGTGAAAAGTCAGCATTAGAAGCTGTTGTTGAAACAATCGACAACCTTGTAGCCGGTACTGATGATGTTGAAGGCTTACTTGAGCTTGCTGTAGAAGCTGAAGATCAAGATACCTTTGACGAAGCGCAAAGCGAATTAACTGATCTAAACGAACAGTTAGAAGGTTTAGAGTTTCGTCGTATGTTTTCAGGTCCTCATGACTCAAACGATGCGTACCTTGATTTACAATCAGGTTCTGGCGGTACTGAAGCACAAGACTGGTGTAATATTCTACTTCGTATGTATTTACGTTGGGGCGAGGCTAAAGGCTTTAAAGTTGAGCTAGTTGAAGCGACCGACGGTGATGTTGCTGGTATTAAAGGCGCAACTGTCCGCTTTGTTGGCGAATACGCTTACGGTTGGTTACGCACAGAAACTGGTGTACATCGCTTAGTACGTAAAAGCCCATTTGATTCAAGTGGTCGTCGTCATACTTCATTTGCTTCTGCGTTTGTATACCCAGAAGTTGACGATAATATTGAAATTGATATGAATCCGTCAGACCTGCGTATAGACGTTTACCGTGCATCGGGCGCGGGTGGTCAGCACGTTAACACCACCGAATCGGCGGTTCGTATCACTCACGTACCAACAAATACCGTAGTGCAGTGTCAAAACGAGCGTTCACAGCATAAAAATAAAGCCCAAGCGATGAAGCAGTTAAAAGCTAAATTATTTGAGCTTGAGCTACAACAGCAAAATGCTGAAAAACAAACGCAAGAAGATGCTAAATCTGATATTGGTTGGGGTAGTCAAATTCGTTCATACGTACTTGATGACGCACGCATTAAAGATTTACGTACAGGCGTTGAAAACCGCAATACCCAATCGGTACTTGACGGTAACTTAGATAAATTTATTGAAGCCAGCCTTAAATCTGGCCTATAACCACCAAGCTAATAAAGAGCTAAAAAATGACTGATAAAATCCAAGACGAAAACAAGTTAATCGCTGAGCGTCGCGGCAAGTTAGACGCTATACGCGAAAATTGCCCAGCCAACGGTCATCCAAACCAATTCCGTCGTGAGCATTACACGGCTGATTTGCAAGCCCAGTTTGGTGATAAGAGCAAAGAAGAATTAGTAGAGATGCAAGAAGTTGTGTCTATCGCTGGCCGTATTTTAGCAAAGCGTGGACCGTTTTTTGTAATTCAAGACATGAAAGGTCGCGTACAAGCGTATGCATCTAAAGATGTTCAAAAAGATCTTAAAGAAAAGTATGGTCAACTAGACACTGGCGATATTATTGGTGTTAAAGGCGCATTAAATAAATCAGGTAAAGGCGATTTATACGTAGAAATGACTGAGTACCAACTATTAACTAAGTCACTTCGTCCGTTACCAGAAAAATTCCATGGCTTATCAGATCAAGAAACAAAGTACCGCCAACGTTACGTTGATTTAATTACTAACGAAGCAACGCGCGAAACATTCCGTATTCGTTCACAAGTAGTTGAAGGCATTCGTCGCTTTTTAGCAGACCGTGACTTTATGGAAGTAGAAACACCAATGCTACAGGTTATACCAGGCGGTGCATCTGCGCGTCCGTTTGTAACTCACCATAACGCACTTGATATCGACATGTACTTGCGTATAGCGCCTGAGCTTTACTTAAAGCGCTTAGTGGTAGGTGGTTTTGACCGTGTATTCGAAATTAACCGTAACTTCCGTAACGAAGGGTTATCTACGCGTCACAATCCAGAATTCACAATGATTGAATTTTACCAAGCATACGCTGATTACATCGACCTGATGAACATCACCGAAGACATGCTACGTACGGTTGCAGAAAACGTACTAGGTAGTGCAGTTGTAGTTAATACAACTAAAGACGAAAACGGCGAAGTTATCGATTCAGTTGAGTACGACTTTGGCCAACCGTTTACACGTTTAAGCATGAGCGATGCAATATTAAAATATAACCCTGAGTTTGATGCTGCGGTATTTAACGACCCAGAAAACCACTTTGACGAATTAAAAGCGTACGCTAAACAAGTGCACGTTAAAATTCCTGAAAATTGTGTTTGGGGCCCAGGTAAGTTCTTGTGTGAAATATTTGAAGAAACAGCAGAGCACATGCTTATTCAACCTACGTTTATTACTGGCTACCCGTGGGAAGTATCTCCACTTGCACGCCGTAACGACGAAAATGCATTTGTTACAGACCGTTTTGAATTTTTTGTTGGCGGTCGTGAACTTGCAAATGGTTTCTCTGAGCTTAACGATGCACAAGACCAAGCTGAGCGCTTTACTCGCCAAGTTGAAGAGAAAGACGCAGGCGATGATGAAGCAATGCATTACGATGAAGACTACATACGCGCACTTGAGTACGGCTTACCGCCAACTGCAGGTGAAGGTATTGGTATTGACCGTTTAGTAATGTTGTTTACTGACTCATCAACAATTAAAGACGTTATTTTGTTCCCGCATATGCGTCCACAAGCTGACTAAGCTTTGGGTAGAACAAAGTAAGTTAATAAACGCCGCTTAATAGCGGCGTTTTTTTTGCTTTGCATTAGTATTTTAATTAATAAGTACTACACTAAAAATTAAATGTAGTTATTAGTGCTGGTTAATGTGCAATTCAGCTTCGCTAATTTATTGTTATTGGCAGTTTTTAATATTAAAACTAACAGTGCTATAACTTTTTAGTATGATTGTTTTTTAAACATATGTTGTATTTATGTAAAGGTTTTAGCTAGAATACGCACGAAATTTACACTGCTTGGTACTTAGCAGCTAAATATAGGACTTAGAATAATAGTATGAAAGACAAACGAGTAGATGATTTATCAGAAGAATGCACATCAGAGCAAGAAAGAAATGCTTACTACCGTGCTTGTATTGCCGAATTTCAACAATTAGGTTACCAAGAACAGTATTTGGCTCAGTTAACGGATGAGTTAGTTCCTGTGCTAGGCATTAATCCTTCAAATAAAAATACGTAACCCGCTTAAATTTCAAACTAATTACACTTTTAAACCAAGCATATGTGCAATCTATAACCATATAGTCGTTTTTGGTAGAAAAGTGTTTGACATATTTTCTGAAATCTTTATTATACGCCCCACAAGACGGAGAGGTGTCCGAGTGGCCGAAGGAGCTCCCCTGCTAAGGGAGTATAGAGTTTGTAGCTCTATCGAGGGTTCGAATCCCTCCCTCTCCACCATTTCTTTTAATGGCGTGTTTAGTAAAGTTTTAAAGTATGGGTGCATAGCTCAGCTGGATAGAGTACTCGGCTACGAACCGAGCGGTCGGAGGTTCGAATCCTCCTGCGCCCACCATACTTTAATAACTCTGCTTAGAGTCTAAATAAGCAAAAGCTCTACTTAGAGTTAAAATAAGTAAACTATAAAGTGGGTGCATAGCTCAGCTGGATAGAGTACTCGGCTACGAACCGAGCGGTCGGAGGTTCGAATCCTCCTGCGCCCACCACTTTCATAAACAAGCCGACATTAAGTCGGTTTTTTTGTGCCTAAAATAAAGTGAAATAACAGAGAGGCACCTGTAGACGCTGAGCTTGCTCGCGTGAGAAGCGCCAGCTTCTAATCACTGTATCTGCTCAAGCCCACTTAACCCTTTTCTAAAGCTGCTCTTTAATATTACCTATGTTATTTTAAACGCCTTGTTTAAAAGGATATTGCAGTATGTTTAAAACCCTATTTATTACGTTATTTTTTATTTTTAGCGCTATTTTTATTTCCAGCGTACAAGCCAACGAAGCTAATAACTCACTTGTTGTAGGTGCGCAGCAATATGCTAAATATTTACCGCAGTTAAAAAATAAACGTGTAGGGTTAGTAGTCAATCAAACATCAACTATTGGGCAAACTCACTTAGTAGATGCGCTGCTGACTAAAAATATTAATATAGCTAAAATTTTTGCACCTGAGCATGGCTTTAGGGGCGATCACGATGCGGGCGCGCATGTGAAAAATGCCGTTGATAGCAAAACCGGTATTCCGCTTATTTCTATTTACGGTAAAAATAAAAAACCAAGCCAAGCTGCTTTAGCCGATGTTGATGTGATTATTTTTGACATTCAAGATGTCGGAGTGCGTTTTTATACCTACATAAGCTCTATGCACTACATGATGGAAGCCGCTGCAGAGCAGGGGATAGAATTTTTAGTACTCGACAGACCCAACCCAAATATTGCCTACGTTGATGGGCCAATATTAGAGCCAGAATTTAAATCGTTTGTAGGCATGCACCCAATACCTGTTTTACACGGTATGACCGTTGGCGAACTTGCCAAAATGATCAAGGGCGAGGGCTGGATCAATAAAGCGCCCGATTTAAAATTAACGGTGATCCCTGTTGATCATTACACTCGCAAAAGTACTTACAGCTTGCCTGTAAAACCCAGCCCTAACTTACCTAACGATCAGGCGATTGCGCTTTACCCGTCGCTTTGTTTTTTTGAGGCAACGCCTATCAGCATTGGTAGAGGCACCGACTTTGCATTTCAAGTAATTGGCTATTCGCCAGTTGCATTAGGTGACTTTAATTTTACACCGCGCGCAATTAAAGGCGCTGCTTTAAACCCTAAATTTAAAAACCAAGCCGTGCAAGGGCTCGATTTAAGACAGGCAAATATTTCAGGTTTAAATTTAACTTACTTAATAAATGCGTACACGGAGCTTAGTAAAAACAACATCTCGTTTTTTGAGCGCGCTGACTTTATGGATAAACTAGCGGGTACTAATAAATTGCGCTTAGCTATTGAAGCAGGTCAATCAGAAGCGCAAATAAAACAAAGTTGGCAGGCGGGGCTTGCGCGATTTAAAGCGCAAAGAGCGCCTTACTTGTTATATAAATAAGGGCTAAGCATGTTTATTGCTTTTAAAAAAAAATGTGGTTATATAAAAAAAGCGTTTGTAGTGATTTTAAGCTTTATTATTGTGGGTTGTAGTACACCATCTGAGCCTATTAGCTCGGTGCTACCACTTACAAAAAGCCAACTTGTAGAGCTGCCTAACGCACAAGTGGTCGTTACGTTTCCTGAGGTAAATCCAAGTAGCCGGTTTTATGTAAATAACCGAGGAACGTTTAAAGCTTACAAAGGGCGCGGGCAATTATTAATACAAAACCACGACGCACAAAGCGCCGATATTTATATTAATAATCAAAAGCTCGACGTTAGCCAACTGAGCGCCAACACTTTATACAATTACAGTTTGGCAAAAAATACTCACAATGGTGTTAATACTTTTAAAGTTGAAAATATTTTCCCTGTTGGCGCAAGTTTAACGCTACGTTTTGCATTTCCTACTTTAAGCGATGAGTCAAAAAAGCATATAGATTTTAGTGAAGTAGACACATTAATTGAGCGTGATGTAAAAGCGGGTTTTCCTGGGGCTGTGTTGGCCGTTGTTAAAAATGGTGAACTAATAAAATTAACCGCCTATGGCGATGCAAAGCAATATCAGCAAAGTGATTTAATGTTACTTCGACCAGAGCCCATGCAAACTAATACCTTGTTTGACCTTGCCTCAAACACCAAAATATTTGCCACCAATTTTGCACTTATGAAATTAGTAAGCGAAGGGTTATTGAATATTAATAAACCCGTGCAAAGCTACCTAAGCGAGTATAAAGGCGAAGGCCGAGCAAAGCGCACAGTAAAAGACTTACTCACTCACAGCTCCGGATACCCGCCAGTATTTGACTTTCATCGTAAAGATGGCAGCTACGGCGACGCGTTTTATTCGCAAAACAGTAAAACCACCAAACAGCTATTACTTACCAGCGTGCCTTTTAGTAGTAAATCATCTGGGCAGCATGTTTATTCAGATATTGATTACATGATTTTAGGCGTACTAATTGAGCGCATTACAGGGCAGCCCCTTGACGAATACCTAGAGCAGCAAGTGTACGCGCCACTAAAATTAACTAACACGTTATTTAATCCACTTAAAAAAGGCTTTAAGCCGGAGCAATTTGCAGCCACTGAGCTTAGCGGCAACACACGAGACGGGCGCATTAAGTTTGATAATGTTCGCACCACTGTTTTACAAGGACAAGTGCACGACGAGCGCGCTTACTATTCTCTTGATGGCGTAGCAGGGCATGCGGGATTATTTAGTAACGCTCACGACTTAGCTGTGCTTTGCCAGCTATTATTAAATAATGGTGGTTACGGCGACCAACAATTATTTAGTGCAAGCGCCTTAGCGCAATTTTTAACGCCGCAATCAAGCGACGAAACCTACGGGCTTGGTTTTAGGCTTGCCGGTAATAATCAAGCAAGGCGCTGGCACTTTGGCCCTTATGCAAGCGCGCAGGCTTATGGCCACACAGGTTGGACAGGTACAGTGACCGTAATTGACCCCGCTTACGACTTGGCTATTGTTTTACTTACCAATGCTCGCCATAGTGCAATTAAAGGCTCGCTAAAACGTTACGAATTTACAGGCAAACAATTTGAAACCGCACAGTACGGATCGGTGGTGTCGCTTATTTATGAAGCGTTACTAAATCAATAAGCTATCGTATAGGTTAAAACGTACTAACTGTGCCACCTTAAGTGATTTATTTACAGGTGACTTGAGTAAGCCAATCCATTAAGCTAAGCGGTCTATAAAACTAAGCCGGTTTATGTTGTTAGGCTTAACAAATAAGCGTTAAAACGCGTACAAAGCGAGGTTTACTCGCTAATAATTAAGGTTAACTTTTTATGCATTGGTATTCTATTTTACCGCCGCTAATTGCGATTGCTATCGTGTTTTGGCGAAAAGAAGTGATTATGGCGCTACTTGTTGCTGTTGCTTCTTCTGAGTTTTTACTCGCCTTTCAGGGCGAAGGTAATAGCTTGTTTGATACTTTTTTAAATACCATTGAACGTATTATTTCGGTTGCCAGCTCGCCAGGTAATACACGCATATTAATATTTAGTATTTTAATTGGTGCACTGCTTGCCTACATTCGCGAATCTGGCGGCGTTGCAGCAACTGTTAATATGCTAATGAACAAAGGCATTGCAAAAAGTAAGCGCCAAGTGGGCTTTTTAACCATGTTTACCGGCATTGCGGTGTTTATAGAATCTAACCTGAGCGTACTCACCTCGGGTATTTTATCGCGAGGCTTGTTCGACAAATTTAAAATGAGCCGAGCGCGTCTAGCGTATATTATTGACAGCACCAGTGCGCCAGTGTGTATTTTAATACTACTTAACGGCTGGGGCGCATTTGTACTTGGTTTGTTAGGTAACTACGAGCTAGGTGAGTCGGCTGTATCGGTATTATGGGGCAGCGTTGGGTATAACTTTTACGCCATAATTACCCTTGTTATTGTTTTTTACACCATCGCGTTTGATAAAGTGCACGGCCCAATGAAAGAAGCCGAAGAAAAACTAGAGCTTCAAACAACCGACTTAAAAGATGAAATAAAAGCCTCTAAAGCGCGTTACATGTTAATCCCGCTTATTACGCTAATTACCAGCATGGTTGGCTTTATGTATTACACCGGTAATGGTGTGTTGGCAGAGGGTAGTGGCTCTAAGTCAGTATTGTACGCAACAGTTTTAGCCATTGTTGTCGCTTACTTTTTAATGATTGGTTCTCGTAAATTTACGCACCATCAATTAGTTGATACCGGTTTTAAAGGTATGGGCGAATTAATGCCGCTAGTCGCCATTGTACTGCTTTCGCTTACACTTGGCGCAAGCTTAAAAGAGCTTGGTACTGGCGTATTTGTAGCGTCACTTGTTGGCGACTACTTACCTATTTACCTAATAGTACCGGTGCTGTTTTTAACCGGCGCGGTTATGTCGTTTACTACAGGTACATCGTGGGGTACGTTTGCTATATTAATCCCAATTGGTGTGCCACTTATTCAAGCGCTAGGTTTACCGCCATCGCTTGTTGTAGGTGCTATTTTGGGTGGTGGTATATTTGGCGATCATTGCTCGCCTATATCCGACACCAGCGCTGTATCGGCTATTGCATCGGGGTGTGACTTACTCACCCACGTTAAAACGCAGCTACCGTATGCCTTATTTGGTGGTGGCCTTACGTTTTTAGCGTACTTAGTAACAAGCATTATTGTTTTATAAAATTTGATTATTTAAATACTCAAAAGCCTGCTTAATCGCAGGCTTTTTTGTTTTCAAAATAAATAAAGCTAATTAAGATAGAGCCAAGCAATACCAAACTCAAAGGCTCTATAGTTATTAGAAAAACTATTTAATTATAGACTTAAGTACCCGTATTTATATTTTTTAGGTTATTGTATAGCATGAGCTTTAAGCTTTTTGATAGCTGGCAATTCTTACTTTTCAACTCATATAAGGCTGTAAATCCACACTATGTTTGCAATTGATAATATCATTCTCGTTAGTGCCATATTAATTTTACTAGGAGTGATCTCGAGCAAGTTATCTGCACGCGTTGGCTTACCTGTGCTGGTACTATTTTTACTTGTAGGCATGCTCGCAGGTGAAGACGGTATTGCAGGTATTTCATTCGACAACGCAGAGGCCGCACATGCTCTGGGTACTCTTGCGCTTGCCATTATTCTATTTGATGGCGGCTTACAAACGCCTACCAGTTCAATTAAACAAGTGTGGAAACCCGCGTCTGCTTTAGCAACCGTCGGGGTGTTATTTACCGCTATAATTACAGGTCTTGTGGCCACTTATATTTTAGATCTGCCCATATTACAAGGTGTTTTACTGGGCGCTATTGTTGGCTCTACAGATGCTGCAGCAGTGTTTGCGCTTTTACGAAGTGCGGGCATTCACTTAAACAAAAAGCTTAAATCTACGCTTGAAATAGAAAGTGCCTCGAACGATCCAATGGCTATTTTTCTAACGGTTGGATTGCTCGAAATGCTCGTTAACGACATGCCAATAGGGCTGGATTTACTACAGTTATTTGCTCAACAAATGGGTGTTGGCGCTATTTGTGGTCTTTTAATTGGTAAGGTATCGGTTTGGTTTATTAATCGAATTAAACTAAATGCATCGGGTTTGTATTTAGTGATGGTAACCGCATTTGGACTGCTTTCTTTTGGCCTTTCTGCAACGCTCGGCGGCAGTGGATTTTTAGCTGTATTTATAACAGGCGTGATTTTAGGTAACAGCAAGTTTGTATATAAACGCGGTATTTTTCTGTTTCATGACGGCTTAGCATGGCTTGGGCAAATAACCATGTTTGTTGTATTAGGACTTCTTATTAACCCGTCGTCGTTGGTTGATGTATGGCTAGAAGGATTGCTTATTGCATTGGCACTCATTTTTGTTGCTCGCCCATTAGCGGTAGCGCCTATTTTAAAACTGTTTGGCTTTAATAATCGCGAAACCCTGTTTGTATCTTGGGTTGGCCTTAGAGGCTCAGTACCCATTATTTTAGCTATATTCCCATTACTATTTGGCCTTTCAGGGGCTGAACTTATTTTTAACGTTGTTTTTTTCGTGGTGTTAATTTCAGCCACGTTGCAGGGCTCAACAATGCCTTGGATGGCTAAAAAACTAAATTTAGTAGAGCCGCCACCTGATTTGGCTGCTGCAACACTCGAAATTACAGCCCTAAACGATATTGATATAGAAATTGTAGAATACACCTTAAGTGATGTTTCTCGGGTTTCTGGGCGCAGCTTGTCACATGCCGCACTTCCTGAGAGTGTGGTTGTTGCTATGATTACACGGGGTCCGTCAATCATACCGCCACGAGGCTCAACTAAGTTAAAAGCAAACGACCACTTATTTGTTGTTTTAAAACCAGATAACAGACCTTTTGTTGATTTAGTTTTTACAGCAACCGATAAAACAAACCACCAAGATAGCCACTTAGCGCACAACGAACTTAAAGTGAAAGGAGTAACGTTGGTAGGCGATATATTTTACTCTTATCACATGCAAATAGACGCCCCAGAAGAGATAAGCTTGGAAGAAGTGATCAACCAAAAGCTTTCAGGAGAAGTCAGTAAAGGCGATATTGTTGTTATTGGTAATGTGCAAATACGCGTTATAACAATGGTGCATACACGCATAGTTACCATTGGCTTAAAGTACTTAAACAATCCAGAAAAACGACTTTTAAAGCCGTAATCATTAACAATAATTTGTTTAGCGCTAGGCTCACGTTTATAGCGTACGTAGGTTGGGTTGAGTGGCACGAAACCCAACGGTTCTCCAATGCAATGAGCACACCCAAAGCTAGTTATATGTAGTGTTTTTTGTAGGTGAACAGCTTGCTGGCGTGTCGGGCGCTAGCCAAAAAAGTTAGGTTCAGCATAGGAACAGTATTCAATATTTTTGCGCTAGCGGCAGCCTCTAAAAATTATATCCCAGGGCGTGCTGGCACACTGATAATCATGCGATTTTTCCGAACATCAATTGACTACTTTTAGGCTAAAGTTTTTCTGCTTTAGGTGGTTTCAGGTAAACTAACTATATGAAATACGCAAAGGAATGTTTATGAGCCAGATTTTTGGTGATACAGATGATAAAAGGGCTTTATATGAAGCTCTAACTAGATATAACTATTTTCCAAATCAACGAGCAAATATAGGTGAGTTACCACCGAGTCTAGATACAAGGCAATTTACACCAGAGGTGGCAGAGGCTATTTCTAAGCTTGAAGAGACTAAAGGAAGATCTGGTTATGACTTAGTTGAATATAAGGCTACAAGATATAATAACGTGCCTAGAGTATTGGGACTTGTTCATCCCAGAGCTTACTCATCACTAGCCAAGTGTATACATGAGAATTGGGGAGAGCTGAAATGCGTTACCGAGAACGCAAATAGTATAATTAAGCCTGAGTTTCATCACAGTGAAAAGCGATTGGTTGTAATGAATTATGAAGATCCATTCGTAAAAATTAGTCGCTCGCATACTTCTTCTTTTGCAAAACGATTTAGAGTTCACACTGATATAGCGAATTGTTTTAATAGTATTTATTCTCATGCGATTGCATGGGCTGCTGTTGGAATTAAAGAGGCTAAAGATCAGCAAGGTAATAAACGTGCTTGGTTTAACCGTTTAGACACCTGCCAGCGAAAAACTAAGCGTAATGAAACTCAGGGAATACCAATAGGTTCGGCAGCCTCTAGTATTGTGAGCGAGTTAATCTTAGGTAAAATTGACGAAGCCTTAATAAGTAAAAATTATGAGTTTCATCGATATATAGATGATTATACTTGCTACTGCTTGACTAGCGAAGACGCTCAAAACTTCATCCAAGATTTATCTAACTCTCTTGCTCTATATAAGCTGACACTGAACTTAAAGAAAACATCGATAATAGAGTTACCAGCGGCTTTTGAAGATGAATGGGTGTTAGATTTGAGAAGTGCACTACCAAGTCGCTTGGGTAATGCAGGCGAAAGCGAGCCCCAACTATCTGCTGACGAAGCGCTTACGTTTTTAAATAAAGCTATTGGGATAAATAAAAGTACGCCTGATGGAAGTGTATTAAAGTATGCAATATCATTAATCATTAATTACTTAGATGAAGGTGCTAATGTAAGTTTATTGGAAGCTCTTCTGAACCTATCGTGGCACTACCCAGTTTTACTCCCGTTATTTGACAAATTATTAGGCAAAGCAGAGATAAATGCAGGGATTTTCGAGCAACAATTAAATGTAATAATAAGAGAAAATGCTGATAAGTTCCGATCTGATGGTATGTCTTGGCCGCTTCACACGATGTTAATTAATAACGTCATCCCAAAAATAGAAACGGCTGAAAAGGTCATTGCGAGTGGTGATTGTGTTGCAATTACTTTGTTATTAGAAATGCATGACTTTAATGAAATGATCGTCGAGTTCGCACAAACTATAATTGATGATGGTGATAACTACGAAAAAGATAACTATTGGTTATTACTTTACCAACTATATCTAAAGGGCCTAATTGATAATCCGTATGATGACAAAGTATTTGAGTGTTTGAAAAAATACAAGGCTAATTTTATACCTCAAAATACGCTTACTGAAGCTGAAAAAAAATGTGATGAAATTCATAGTGAAATGGGAACTAACGCATTCAAAAAAGTATTTTCAGAAATTAAGGGGGTACCGGTTAATGAAAAACCTAATGAGGACTCACCTGCTTTTTAGTTTCTAATGAACAGTTACGACCTAATTCTATTAGGTCGTAAAATTAAATTACCACCTAAGCCCCACATTGCCTAACCCCAGCTCCCGCATGTTTAAGCGCAATAATCTGCCCTTTACCGTTATGCGCCATAGCGAGCATATCACCCGTATTTAGACCACTTTCTACCGCGTGTTTACCCTTTAAATCACTCAACAGCGAATGCTTAATTTGCACGAGCACCTCGTCATTACAGCTGGCTATGTACCAGTCGTTATCTACCTTCACTAGAGTGCCGTATTCTATGTGGCGTTGTTGGTGGCGGCGTAAATCGTTAGCTAATTGATTATCAAGCGCGTGTTTTTGCTCGTTTATGGAGCTTGCGTAGCTACCTGCTTGATTTATTTCGTGTGTTTTTATAAATGAATAGTCGTGAATGTCTATAGTGTTAAATACGCTTTTAAGTACGGTTTTAGGCTCTGTATTTATTACGTTGTTATTATCAAACACAATAAAAGCGAACACGCCCAGTGCGCAGGCAAGGCTGGTTAGCTGCAACGTAAAGCCGAACTTTTTAGGCTTAGTGTGGGTGGCTTTATTAAGTAACGCTTTTTTCTGATCGCTTGTAAGTGTAGTGCGCGCTTTTCGCTCTTTGTAGTGTTGTGTGAGCTTTTGATCAAGCGGCTCATCAGGCTTGTTCATTGTTTGCTCCTAATAAACGTTTAAGGTTTTGCTTGGCATAGCGCAGCCTTGTTTTAATAGTCTCAAGGCTGCTCTGCGTTATAAGTTCTATGTCGGTGAGCGAAAAGCCTTCTTGTTGTAAAGTAATGGCTTCGCGTTGTACAAAGCTGAGTTGTTTTAGGGCGGCGTCGAACGCGTCATAGCTTATGTTTGAGCTGCCTATATGCGAGTCTCCACTAGTTAAGTCACTGCTATTTAAGTCGCTTTCGCTTTTATCATTTTGTGCTGCTAAATGCGTGTTTTCGTCAAGCTCTACAAAGTGTTGTTGCCTGCGGTATTCGTCAATGAGTGTGTTGCGGGCAAGTTTAAACAACCATGCTTTGGGTGTAGTTTGGGCTTGGTAAAGGTGGCGTTTTTCGATTACTTTTAGCCATGTTTGTTGGCTTACGTCGTATGCTAAATGCGTATTAGATTGCGTAACAAGGTAGTGGTATAAGTCGTTACCGTAGAGGGCAATAAGCTGCTCTAAGTAACGATTGTCGCCACTTTTTGCGTAACTTGCCATGCAGTCCTTGCTTGGCGTTTCAAATAACCATGACTTAATACTTAGTAGCATAGGCGTTTAGTCCGTTAAATAGAGTTATCTAATTTAAAATCGAGCTGTACGGTTTGACCTGTTTGTAATTGTGCCACACCTTCAATTACTTTGGGGCGATATTTCCAGCGTTTAATTGCTCTTATTGCTTCGCGGTCAAAGGTACGTTTTGGCTCGGCGTTAATAACTACTGGGTCGATTACTTCCCCCGTTGGCGAAATACTAAAGCTTAGTTGCACCCAACCTTCAACACCAGCGCGTGCTGCTGTGGTTGGGTATTTAGGGTTAATGCGCACAATGGGTGTTGCATCCCCTGTTGGGCGATTAATGGTGTTGTTAATGTCGCCACCAAAATCGTCAATTGTAATCGGCGTAAAGTCGCTAATTGCCAACACAGGATCGGCTGATGTATCAAGCGGTGGAGCTTTTTGCGGCACTTTAGGCATCGGCGGTGGCGGCTGTATTTTTTGTATATGCCTTAGCTTTGAATCCTCAGGTGCCTGAAAAATTTCTACTATAATATCGTCCCCTGGTTTAACCGGTGCGCGTTGCTCGCCACTTATTAAATATTGCATAAACGCAAAAGCTGCAAAGGTCATTGCGGCGCCGCCAATAACGGCAGTCGATGTTTTAATAAATACTGGGTTGTTAGGTACTTCAAGTGTGTGCATAAGCCGCTCCAAATTTTATTGACCACTACAATTAGGGTGTTTTCAAAGCTATAACGGGTGGCAAATCAAAAAGGGGTGAAATAATTTTATAAAAAATGTGGGGTTTAGTTACAATAGCCATTCGCAAATATTAAAACTTAACTTTTTAGGCTGTTATGCAACTCATTGAAATAAATAAAGCGCGTTACCGTAAACATTTAAACCGTGTTATTGCAGGATGTGGTATTGGTTTGGCTGTAGGCAGCTTGGCTATATCGCAAACGCTGATTGCTTTATTTCCTGATGAAAGTGGTAGCCACTTTCATTGGAACTTAATAGGTGTTGCTATTACTAGCGTTGGGCTTGCATGGTTACTTCATAAATACCGTACACATACGTTTATGACAGAAGTTGTTTATGTGTGGGAGCTTAAAAAAGCACTTAATAAAATAACCCGTAAAATGGCTAAGTTAAAAGCTGCTGGCCGTGAAGGGAATGCCGATGCGTTATTGGCGATTCATTATAGCTACGCGGGCTCTCGGTTATTGTGGCAGTTAGACGATAACCTAATCACTATGGACGATTTAGCCATTAAACAAGCTGAGCTTGAATCTGTTGCAGCGCAACATAACGTAACGCTCAACGTTGAAGATTACGACGCAAGTATTTTAAAACAGTTTTAAAGCTTAGGTTTTTAAACTAGTTAGAGGAGCCTTAATGAAAAAAGTACTCATAGTTTGTTTAGGTAATATTTGCCGCTCGCCAACTGCAGAGGCGGTATTAAAAGCCCGTGCTAAAAAGCTAGGTGTTAACGTTAAAGTCGATTCGGCAGGGACTATTGGTTACCACGAAGGTAAAACGCCTGATAGTCGCTCAATGGCTGCAGGCGAAAAACGTGGTTATAGTTTTAAAGGTATTTATTCGCGTAAAGTACGTACAAGCGACTTTACTGAGTTTGGTTTAATTTTAGCGGCCGATACACAAAATTTAGCTGATTTAATAGCGCAATGCCCTGAGCATTTACGCTATAAGCTGGCACTATTTTTAGAATATGGCGAGCAAGCCCAAAGCGCTATTCCCGATCCTTATTACGGCGGCGATGATGGCTTTGAAAATGTGCTCGATTTAATAGAAGCGGCAAGCGATAAAATACTCGCTAAAATTTAATCCCTATTTTATTACTAAAGCTAAATTTAACGAGCTTTTTGTCGTATTGCATGATGTTCCTAAAGTAAGTACATTTTATACTTACTCAAAGGGAACTTTATGAAAATAAAAATATTACTACTCACTTTATCTATCGCTTCTTGTTCTACTTTTGCTAACGATGTTAGTTTTTCGATTGGGGGTGGCTATCCTTATTTAGTTATTCCTGAAGTGTCTTTGTCGGCTAACGACGACACACAACGCTGGTATGCAAACTACAAACTAGGCCTTGATGATGGATTTTCTGCAGGTTTTGAACAAGCAGTAAGCGATAATAAAAAGCATGCTTTTGGCGCGCTTGTAGGTGCAATTGGCGCAAGAGATACAGACCAAGAATGTGAAAGTTCAACTAATGATGTAGCAACTGACTTTGCTAATACGCTAGGTTGTGTAATTGGCGGAATTTTTGATGAAGAAACAACAAACGGAATAGGGCTTACGTACAGCTATAACTTTAATGGACTGAACAGCGCTGGTTTTAGATTAGAGCTAGATGTGGGCTATGGTAAAGCAAGCGACAGCAACGAAAAAAGAGCCGATGGCGGTATTAGCGTAAGTTACGAATTTTAACTACGTAGAATTTGTATTAGTTGGTATTAAAAAAGGCGCATAAAGCGCCTTTTTTAATGAGCCGCTTTTAGTGGCGGTTAATTTTAAAGTCGAGCTGTACCTGAGAAATAGCGCTAACAGGTTTACCATTTTCAAACTTTGGCGCGTAACGCCATTGCTCAAGCGCTGCTTTGGCTGACTTTTCAAATGCGCTGCCGCCTTCAGAGCTAAGTACTTTTGGGTTTTTTACAAAGCCAGCTGCGTCTACCTCAAACTCCATAACAACGCTACCATCGGTACTAAATCTAGCTTTGTGTACTGGGTATTTAGGATTAACACGATAGAGTGGTGTTTGCTCTTGCGATTCTTTCCATGGCACCATTTGAGCGATAGCGAGGCAATGTTTAGTTGCTTCTTCGCTTTTGCCTTGTTTTTCGTACAGACCTACAAGTTTAGAGTGAGCGGTTAGCTCAGCACTGTGATCGTATTTTAAGTTATCGTCAAACGCGGTAACTATGTTGTTTAAGCGCTCAATTGCTCGGTTATATTTTTTACTACCTTCGGCAAATGCGGCTATTAAAAAATTAGCTTTAATTTGCTCTACCGAGCTACTAGGCAGATTTTCACGGTAGTATTCGTCGGCTTCTTCTAGGTAGTTTTTCGCTTCGCGATATTTTTTAGAGCTAAACTTTTTAGCAAGCAGTGATGCCGCTTCTAGTTTCATGTCGGCTACAAATTTAGGCTTATTTTGTGTTTTAGCTATATCTATTACTTGTTCTAAAAAGTTAGCTGCTTTGTAAGCTGATGTTGTGTAGTTAGCTTGGCCGAGTAGTGCATCAATTGTTTCTATTGATAGTTTACCGTGGTTTGCAGCTAAAATAGTATGGGCTTCGTTATAGAGTGCAAAACGCTGTTCGTCTAGCTCATCGCCGTAGCCTTTTATTGCTTTAGCGTAATTAATAGCTAAGTTGGCAGTATTGTCGTCGCTTTTACCGTAAACGGCTTTACCTGATGTGTAAGCAAGTTTGGCAGTTTGTTGTACGTTTTTGTCTGCTTTAACTGCTGCTAAATAGCTTTGGTATGCTTGGCTAAATACCGTTTGAGGATCGCTTGCTTGGCTGGCAAGTGCTGTAGTGCTTAAAGTTGTTGCGCTTAAAGCAGACAAACTTAAGCCTATAAATAAAGCGAGTTGCTGACGTTTCATAATAATCCCTATCGTTGTTTAAAATACAAAATACCAAACGCGCCCGTAAGTGTCACTGATTAAGGTAAATCAACGTAAATAACATTGGCTGTTATTTGTATTAATTTATTGCTTAACAATCATTGAAAATAACGCCTGTCGTCGCCATATATTTGCCATAAACAGTCTTGTACTACGGTGTATTTATCCTATTTTGTGATATTATCACTTTATTGTCGTGTCGTAGTTATTTAAATATTTGGATTTGTCGTGGCGCAAGTAAGAGCAAGAGTCCAGCTTAATGTTGGCAGAAATAGTGATATCCCTGCAGAAATAATCTCATTTACTGATTTAAAAGATGGCAAAGAACATATTGCTATGGTGTTTAACAACGCCGATACAGAGCAAGATGTACCGCTTATTCGTATGCATTCAGAGTGTTTAACAGGTGATGTATTTTACTCATCGCGTTGTGATTGCGGCGAGCAGCTAAATGAATGTATTGAAATGATGCACGAGCAAGGCGGTATTTTATTGTATTTACGCCAAGAAGGCCGTGGCATTGGTTTATACAACAAAATTGATGCTTACGTACTGCAATCGCAAGGTATGAACACCTACGAAGCTAATAATCATTTAGGCTTTGCTGATGATTTACGTGACTTTTCGGATGCGGTATTAATGCTTAATGCGCTTAATTTAAGCCACGTTAAATTAATGACCAATAATCCTAAAAAGCTTAACGCATTAAAAGATGCCGGTATTAATGTTGACTCGGTTGTGGGCACGCATGCGCACATTAAAGCGGGTGTTGCGGGTAATAAATCGTACCTAGAAACAAAAATTAAGCATGGCGCGCATATGTTAGATATTAAGAAAATTAAAAAACCTTAATCATTTAATTACGTTTCGTCTATTAATACCCCCTCACGCCAAGTTATACTTGGCGTGTTTCGTTTTAAATTAAGAGCAAGTATGTCTACACAATTACGAATTTTTAAAGCCGATGCAGGGCTAAAGTGGTTAAAAGCCGGATGGCTTATTTTTAAAACCCAGCCAGCAACCTTTATTTTTATGCATTTATTTATTGGTATTGTAGGGCTGCTGTCTTTATTTTTACCGCTGCTGCAAGTAGTAGCAGCACTAGCTACGCCATTTTTAACCGCAGGGTTTTACCAAGCGGTGCTTAGTAAGCAGCAGGGCGGAAAAATTATGCTAGCCGATATTCTCAAGCCATTTACGGCTAAGGGAAATCGCTTAGGGTTATTGCGTTTAGCACTTTATCAAATGGGTGCGGGCATTTTAATGGCGTTACTTGCTAATGGCTTATTTGCCGATGCAGTGGCTGTTATGAGCCAACCAGGACTAGATCCAAACGTAGCACTTGAACAAATGCTTGAGAGTATTTCGGGCGCGAATGTCATTTTGTTTTTTATGGCAATGCTAATTTATTTAACGGCGTTTGCTTATGCTGTACCGCTTGTTTATTTTAGTAAAGAAACACGTATTTTAACGGCGCTTAAAAAATCGTTAATGGTGTTTTATCATAACATTTTGCCACTTGGCGTTTTTGGCCTTATTTGCGCATTATTTATGGCGCTTTCGATGTTCTTATCGTTCTTACCACTGTTGATTTTAATGCCGATTTGCTACATTAGCTTTTTTGTATCTTATCAAGCCATTTTTATGCCTGTTGTACCACCAAGTGACGACATTAATGTTAAGCCACTTAGCAGTGAAACAAGCGGGCGTTTTGACGCTTAATGGATGATAAATTAAAGCAAAAACTAAAAAACTATGTACTTTGGTTACTAGGGCGCCAAGAATATTCGCGTCGAGAGTTAACGCTCAAATTACAGCAAAAAGAAGCGACAGAAGAGTTTATTGAAACGCTGCTTGATTGGTGCGAAAAGCATAATTTTATTAACGAGCAGCGATACTGTGAAGGCTTTGTAAGAAAACACATATTTAAATGCCACGGGCTTAAGCGAATACAAAGCGAAGCTATGGGCAAAGGGATTGATCGTTCGCTACTTGAATTGGTAGTTGAAGAGCTTGAAGTAGATTGGTTTGAGCTTGCGCAGGATGCGTACAATAAAAAATATTCGAATACACCGGCCGATCTCGATTACAAAGATAAAGCTAAGCGCGTGCGCTACTTAATGTATCGGGGTTTTAGCTACGATGAAATTAATTTTGCAATGCAAGCACAGTAAATACAGGTGAGACTTTCAAATGCAGCACATGACTACCGCACAAATTAGGCAACAGTTTTTAGACTTTTTTGCCAGTAAACAACATCAAATAGTACCTTCTAGCTCGCTTATTCCGGGTAACGATGCCACGTTGTTATTTAATAACGCCGGCATGGTGCAATTTAAAGATGTATTTTTAGGCGCAGAAAGCCGCCCTTATACACGTGCGACAAGCTCGCAGCGCTGTGTACGTGCTGGCGGTAAGCATAACGATTTAGAAAACGTAGGCTACACTGCTCGCCACCATACATTTTTTGAAATGTTAGGTAACTTCAGCTTTGGTGATTACTTTAAGCAAGACGCGATTAAGTTTGCATGGGAGTTTTTAACTGAGGTAGTAAGCCTACCTAAAGAAAAACTTTTAGTAACTATTTATCACGATGATGAAGAAGCGTTTGAGTACTGGTCAAAAGACATTGGCTTAAGTGAAGATCGTATTATTCGTATTGCGACCTCAGACAACTTTTGGTCTATGGGCGATACTGGTCCGTGTGGTCCGTGTTCTGAAATATTTTATGATCACGGCGAGCATATTTGGGGTGGTCCTCCGGGCTCTCCTGAGGAAGACGGCGACCGTTTCATCGAAATTTGGAACCTTGTATTTATGCAATACAACCGTCAAAGCGACGGTACAATGTTGCCTCTACCTAAGCAATCTGTTGATACGGGAATGGGCCTTGAGCGTATTTCTGCTATTTTGCAGGGCGTGCATTCAAACTACGAAATCGATTTATTCCAAGGCTTAATTGCTGCTGCTGCAAGTGTTACTAATGCACAAGACATGGACGACAAGTCACTACGCGTAGTGGCGGATCATATTCGTTCGTGTGCGTTTTTAATCTCAGACGGTGTTATGCCATCTAACGAAGGCCGTGGTTATGTACTGCGCCGTATTATTCGTCGTGCTGTGCGCCACGGTAACAAGTTAGGTGCACAAGGTTCGTTTTTCTATAAATTAGTTGCTGCGCTAATTGAGCAAATGGGTCAAGCGTACCCTGAGCTTGCTAAGCAACAAGAAATTATTGAAAAAGTATTACGCATTGAAGAAGAACAGTTTGGTAAAACACTTGAGCGTGGCTTAGCTATTTTAGAAGAAAGCTTAAGCGACCTTAAAGGCGATATTATACCGGGCGACTTAGTATTTAAACTTTATGATACGTATGGTTTCCCAGCTGATTTAACGGCCGATGTTGCGCGTGAGCGCCAGATGACAATTGATCATCAAGGCTTTGAAGAGTGTATGGCTGTACAACGTAAAACAGCGCAGCAAGCAGGTAAATTTGGTGCAGATTACAATGACCAATTAAAATCAGATAAACACACTGACTTTAAAGGTTACGACAGCACACATTATAGCGCGACCGTTATTGAAATTTTTGCCGGTGGCGAAGCTGTTCAGTTATTAGAAGATGGTCAACAAGGTATTGTAGTACTAGACCGCACACCGTTTTACGCTGAATCAGGCGGCCAAACGGGTGACTCGGGTACTATTACAGTTGCTGGTGGCGAATTTAATGTTACTAATACCACTAAGCTTGGTAATGCTTTTGCTCACCACGGTACTGTGCAAGGCCGCATTGGTGTTAATGACAAAGTTGACGCAACTATTGATGATACGCGCCGCGACAGCATTAAGAAAAACCACACAGCTACGCATATTTTACACGAAGCACTACGCCAACTATTAGGTGACCATGTAGGCCAAAAAGGCTCACTTGTTCAGCCAGATCGTTTACGTTTTGACTTTTCGCACTTTGAAGCGGTTACTAAAGATGAGCTACGTGAAATTGAGCGTGTAGTTAATGACGAAATTCGTCGTAACTTTGCACTTAATACTGAGCTTATGGCTATTGATGATGCTAAAGCGAAAGGTGCTATGGCATTGTTTGGCGAAAAGTACGACGACGAAGTACGTGTAGTTACTATTGGCGACTACTCTATTGAGCTTTGTGGTGGTACTCACGTTGAGCGCGCTGGCGATATTGGTTTATTCAAAATTGTATCTGAAAGCGGTATTGCCGCAGGTGTTCGCCGAATTGAAGCGGTAACCGGTGCAGATGCTGTAGCGTACGTTAGCGAGCAAGAGCAACAACTTAGCGATGTTGCAGCTTTAGTTAAAGGCGATAGCGCATCGGTACTTGAAAAAGTAACTGCGTTGCTTGAAAAATCTAAAGGCCTTGAAAAGCAAATTGCACAGCTTAGCGATAAGCTAGCAAGTGCGGCGGGCGCGTCTTTACTTGATTCGATTGTTGAAATTAATGGCGTTAAGCTACTTGTAGCAAACGTTGAAGGTACTGAATCTAAAGCGCTTCGCGGTATGGTTGATGACCTTAAAAACAAGATTGGCTCAGGTGTTATTGCACTAGGTGTTGCCAGTGGCGACAAAGTAAGCCTAATTGCCGGTGTAACGAAAGACTTAACAGGCAAAGTAAAAGCCGGTGAGTTAGTTAACCATATGGCAGGTCAAGTAGGTGGTAAAGGTGGCGGTCGTCCAGATATGGCACAAGCTGGTGGTAGTGAGCCACAAAATCTTGCTGCTGCACTAGATAGCGTTACAGCTTGGTTAACTGAGCGTACTTAAGCCTAAGTGGCGCTTATTGTTCAAAAATTCGGTGGCACTTCGGTCGGCTCAATAGAGCGAATTGAAGCAGTCGCCGACCTTGTTGTTAAAACCAGACAACAAGGACATCAAGTGGTTGTGGTGCTCTCGGCTATGTCGGGAGAAACCAACCGCTTAATTAACCTCGCCAAACAAATTGATACTCGCCCGAGTAGCCGTGAACTAGATGTACTTATTAGCACCGGAGAGCAGGTTTCTGTATCACTGCTTGCTATGGCTATTATCAAACGTGGTCATTCAGCTGTAAGCTTATTAGCCGATCAAGTCAATATTCTAACCGACAACATGTTTGGTAAAGCTCGTATTGCTGAGGTTGCTGCTACGCGCTTAAAGCATGAGCTTGAGCATAATCGTATTGCTATTATTGCTGGGTTTCAGGGACGTGATATTGAGGGCAATATTACAACGCTTGGACGCGGCGGCACCGATACATCGGCTGTAGAAATAGCAGCGGCTATAAAAGCCGACGAATGCCAGATCTATACAGATGTTGACGGCGTATATACTACAGATCCTCGTGTTGAACCTAACGCGCGCAGAATGAGCCAAGTTACTTTTGCCGAAATGCTGGAGCTGGCAAGTTTAGGCGCAAAAGTTTTGCATATTCGCTCGGTAGAAGCTGCAGGTAGACACAATGTGCCACTTAGGGTGCTTTCTAGTTTTAATCCTGATGAAGGCACATTAATAAGTTTTGAGGAGAACGATATGCCAAGCAAGGTGGTATCGGGGATTGCGTTTAATCGTGACGAATGTTTAATTAAAGTAGATGGTGTGCCAAGCGGTACGCAATATCTTTCAAAAATATTGAAACTTTTTGCTGATAATGGCATCGAAATAGATATGATTAATCAAGTTAATCATATCTTTGAAAAAATAGACTATGCTTTTACTGTGCACTCGAATGATTATCTGCAAGCACTTGAATTATTGAGCGAAGATCAAGCTCAACTCAGTGCTCAAAATATAAGCGGATTACCAACAGTAGCTAAAGTTTCTGCTGTTGGAATGGGTATGAAATCGCATTCTGGTGTAGCAAGTTTATTTTTTGATGCATTAGCGCAGGAAAATATTAATGTGGTTTTAGTCTCGACTTCTGAGATCAAAATTTCAGTTTTAATAGATGAAAAGTACCTAGAGTTGGCAGTTCGTGCATTACACAAAGCATTTTTAACAGAAAATGGATAGATTGAGAGTTTTTACTTACTTTTCAGTCTAATTTTCATTAGTATGTTTAAGCGGAATCTTATAATTTTTATTGGAACATGGGAGCAAGAGAATGCTAATACTAACTCGTAGAGTAGGTGAAACCCTAATGATTGGTGACGAAGTAACAGTTACTGTTCTAGGTGTTAAAGGAAATCAAGTTCGAATCGGTGTTAATGCACCAAAAGACGTATCAGTGCATCGTGAAGAGATTTACATGCGCATACAAGCTGAAAAGTCGAACCCTAATCCGGGCAATGCTTAATCAACACGTATACGTAGTTGAGTAATTAACTCAACTAGTCAAAAAGCCACTCACTGAGTGGCTTTTTTGTTTATAAAGGCGAGTGTTTCTGGGGTTAGTATTTGTTTTGAAATGTACTGCATTCCGCTTTTATTTTTAATAATAATACCTTGCTGAGTATCTATTACTTCGCTTATGTCTTGCCAAGTTAGCTGAAAGCTTTTGTAATGATTAGCCGATTTAATGCCTTCTTCATCAAAGGTAAGTGTTACCTCAGAGCCTGACGCTCTGCTGAGCATTTGTCTGGTTACCCACCAAGGTCTGCGATAGTAAAAAGCGACGCACTCTAGTACACCTAGCATGATCATAAACGATCCTAAGTAATGATCGTTTAAAACATAAATGCCAAATAAACCAAGCGCAACGAGGAGTACAAGTAAAAAGTACTTAGGTTTGGCGCGCTTACTGTAGGGGAGTGACTCGTCAAAGCACTCGTAAAAGTAAGGTTTATCTAGTGTGTAGGTTGTTGTAAATGCCATATTGCCTTGCTTTAAATATCGTTTTTTTTATTTTAACAAGCTAACCGCTAAATGAGCAGCTTTATAGTCAGTGATTTTATTACAGGCACAAAAAAACGGCCCTAAGGCCGTTTTTTAGCGTTACAAGAAGAATTAACAGTTAGTTTCTTCAGCGTTTACGCCTTCTTTAACATTTTCACATGCATCTTCTACTTTGTTTTGCACGTCAGTTACTGCTTCGTCAATACGTTCGCCTGCGTCTTCTGCATGATTGTCTTCACAACCCATGATGAAGAAACTTGCGAATAGACCGATTAGTGCTGCTTTTACAGTTGTTGAATTCATAATGTAATTCCTTGTAAGTATCAATTAAATTTTAGTGTTTGTTAGTTGAATGCTTTATCTACCTGGGTGATTTACCACGTAGTGCACCTGAAACTAATGAGATCACTAAAAGTACTAAAAATATAAAAAATATAATTTTTGCTATACCAGCTGCGGCACCTGCGATGCCACCAAAACCTAACACTGCAGCGATTAAAGCAATAACTAAAAATGTAATTGTCCAGCGTAACATTGTTTTCTCCTTGGTTATTAAATTTGCTCACAATAACTAATGCCAGTTATATGCCAAAGTTTATTTTTGTTTTATATCAGCTAGTTATGGTTTTTAACTGTATTTTTAGTTATTAGTTAGTTAGTAATTTTTACGCTTTGTTATGTAAGTTATTCACACTGTTACAAGTTACCGGTAAATATTCACTAAAAATAATGTTTTTGGTAAGACCAATTAACAATTGATGTGTGTTTTTGTACTTATTATAATAATTTGGCGGTTATTTTTATTAAGTTGAATAGTTAATTAACAACTTCCATATAACTATTAGCTATAGTCGTTATTTTCTGTATGTATTGTAGGGCGCATGATTGCTGGGTTATGGCATGTAAATTTGTTGAGTGTTATGTTGTTTATAGTTTAATTGGTTTTACCAATTTACAAGATGTAGACAAAGCGACTAGTTTTGTTATTATCCAGTGAATAAATATTTAATTAAATCGATTTTTTATTTTCGATATGGGTTTCAAGGGGGAGAAAAATGGATATAGGTGCTCTACTCACAACGGCTGGTAGCTTAATGCTAACTGGTATGGTTGGGGTGTTTGTATTTCTGTCGATATTAATTGGTGCAGTAACGCTTATGTCTAATTTGGTGACGCGCTATAGCGAACCAGAGGCATCACCAGCTAAATCACCGTCTTTTAAATCTCAAGGTGTGCCTAATGAGCACATCGCTGCTATTAGTGCTGCCATTGCTCAGTACAAATCAAATAATAAATAAGGGGCACACACATGGCTAAATTAAAATTAACAGAATTGGTATTACGCGATGCGCACCAATCATTGCTCGCAACACGTATGCGCCTAGACGATATGCTACCTATTGCTAGCAAGCTAGATGATGCAGGTTATTGGTCTATTGAATCGTGGGGCGGTGCTACATTTGATTCGTGTATTCGTTATTTAGGCGAAGATCCTTGGGAGCGTATTCGTGCGCTTAAAAAAGCGATGCCTAATACTAAACAGCAAATGCTATTACGCGGTCAAAACCTATTAGGCTACCGCCATTACGCTGATGATGTAGTTGAAAAGTTTGTAGAACGCGCACATAAAAATGGCGTTGACGTATTTCGTATTTTCGATGCAATGAACGATGTACGTAACCTAGAAACAGCGATTAAAGCGGCTATAAAAGTAGGCGCGCATGCTCAAGGTACTATTTCGTACACGGTAAGTCCTGTTCATACGCTTGATATGTGGCTGACTCTTGCTAAGCAATTAGAAGATTTAGGCTGTCACTCAATTTGTATTAAAGACATGGCGGGTTTATTAAAGCCGTACGATGCTGAAAAACTAATTAAAGCACTTAAAGAAACCGTATCGGTTCCTATTGCTATGCAGTGCCACGCTACAACAGGTTTAAGTACTGCGACTTATCAAAAAGCGATTGATGCAGGCATTGATATGCTTGATACCGCTATTTCATCAATGAGTATGACTTACGGACACACAGCAACTGAAACTATTGTATCGATAGTTGAAGGAACTGAGCGCGATACCGACCTTGATTTAAACCACCTAGAAGAAATTGCTGCTTACTTTAGAGATGTACGTAAAAAATATGCGGCATTTGAAGGTAGCTTAAAAGGGGTTGATGGTCGTATTTTACTCGCTCAAGTACCTGGTGGCATGCTTACAAACATGGAAAACCAACTTAAAGAGCAAGGCGCGGCAGATAAGCTTAATGAAGTTTTACTTGAGATCCCACGCGTACGTGAAGATCTTGGTTTTTTACCTTTAGTAACACCCACGTCGCAAATTGTAGGTACTCAGGCAGTACTTAACGTGCTAACCGGTGAGCGTTATAAAACAATTACTAAAGAAACTGCTGGCGTATTAAAAGGTGAATATGGCTTAACACCAGCACCAATGAATAAAGAGCTACAAGAGCGTGTGCTTGATGGAGCAGAGGTTATTACTTGTCGCCCTGCAGATAACATTGCACCAGAGCTTGCAACGCTTGAAGCTGAATTATTAAAAGAAGCGCAAGAGCAAGGTTTAACACTTGCTGATGAGCAAATTGATGACGTACTAACTTATGCATTGTTTCCGCAGGTTGGTTTGAAATTTATTAAAAATCGTAATAACCCTGATGCATTTGAGCCTATTCCTACCGTTGAAGATAAGAGCAATAAGGCAGCACCAAAATCGGGATCAAATAATAGTAGCGTTAAAGCTGAGCAATACAGCGTAAAAGTAGATGGTAAAGTTTACGACGTAGTAGTGGCGCAAGGTGGTGAGCTAAAAGAAGTAACATTAAAAGACTCTGAGCACATTCCTCAGTCTGCTTCAGTTGCATCAGGTGAAACACTTAATGCCCCTTTAGCCGGTAATATTTTTAAGATTAAGGTAAAAGCTGGGCAAGTTGTTAACGAAGGTGATGTAGTGATTATTATGGAAGCCATGAAAATGGAAACTGAAATACGCGCTACGCATACCGGAACAATTGCTGAAGTGTTAGTTGGTGAAGGCGATGCTGTAACTACCGGCGACGCTATGATTGCATTAGCTTAGGAGTAAATAGAGGATGGAAGGTATTTTAAACCTCTGGAATGCTACTGGCATTGCTAACTTTACAATCCCATCATTAATTATGATTGCGGTAGGGTGTTTATTACTGTTTTTAGCGATAGCTAAAGGCTTTGAACCACTATTATTATTACCTATTGGTTTTGGTGCAATTTTAACAAATGTACCAGTGGCAGGTTTGTCAGACCCAGGTGGGCTTTTGTATTACGTTTATTACGTGGGTATTGATACGGGGATTTTTCCGTTATTAATATTTATGGGAGTAGGGGCGCTGACCGACTTTAGCGCGCTTATTGCAAACCCACGCATGTTGTTATTAGGTGCGGCTGCACAGTTTGGTATTTTTGCTACTTTGTTTGGCGCAATATTATTAAATTATGTACCAGGTTTTGAGTTTACCCTACAGGATGCATCAGCTATTGCCATTATTGGTGGTGCCGATGGGCCAACAGCAATATTTTTAGCATCAAAACTGGCACCTGATTTACTTGGTGCAATAGCGGTAGCCGCATATTCATACATGGCTCTTGTACCAATTATTCAACCGCCAATTATGCGTGCGTTAACAACCCCAGAAGAACGTAAAATTAAGATGCCAGAGCTTCGCAAAGTATCTAAAAAGGAAAAGATTATTTTCCCTCTTATGGTGCTTAGCTTAACGGCTATGTTTTTACCGGCTGCTATACCGCTTGTAGGTATGTTTTGTTTAGGTAACTTAATGCGTGAGTCGGGTGTTGTTGATAGATTAAGTAACAGTGCTCAAAACGAAATCATCAATGTTACAACTATATTTTTAGGTTTAGCTGTAGGTTCAAAGCTTGCTGCAGATAAGTTTTTAACTGTTGAGACGATTGGTATTTTAGTGCTTGGCGCACTGGCTTTTGCAATTGGTACGGCATCTGGCGTATTTATGGCAAAAGGACTTAACCGTATATCTAAAACACCTATAAACCCATTAATTGGGGCAGCAGGTGTATCGGCTGTGCCAATGGCGGCACGAGTAGTTAATAAAGTTGGCCTTGAAAGCAACCCACATAACTTTTTACTTATGCATGCTATGGGACCCAACGTAGCGGGTGTACTTGGTAGTGCAGTTGCTGCGGGTATTTTATTAGCACTTGTTGGCTAATAATTAACGTGGTAGTTAATAAATGATTTAGCGCAGTTTACTGCGCTTTTTTTTGTTCTTAATTTGTTCACCGCTAAATGGTTTCTTGTTCAGCGCTTTTTGTTTACAGTAACAGCTCTTCAAAATTTTAAGGATAGTTATCATGCTTCACACACCTTTAGCAAAGCACTTACCTCATGTTAGTAAACTTGTATTCGGATGCATGGGTCTGGGAGGCGGTTGGAATAAAGACGCAATCACTGATGCACATGTTAAGCAAACTCATGAATGCATAGATAACGCTATTGAAGGTGGCATTAACTTTTTTGACCATGCTGATATTTATACTTTTGGTAAAGCGGAGCAGGTTTTTGGTAAAGCATTAAGCGAGCGACCAGAGCTTAGAGAGCACATGTATATTCAATCTAAGTGTGGGATTCGTTTTGAAGATGATTTAGGACCAAAGCGCTATGATTTTTCATCAAAGTGGATTGAGCAATCAGTTGAAGCATCCTTGAAGCGATTAAATACAGACTATTTAGACGTACTTATGCTGCATCGTCCTGATCCACTCATGGAAGTTAACGAAATTGCTCGTATATTTAGTTGCTTAAAAGAAAGTGGTAAAGTGCGCAATTTTGCAGTATCGAATATGCAGCAACATCAAATGAATTTTTTACAGCATGCACTTGATATGCCGATTGTGGCTAATCAAATTGAGGCTAGTTTACAAAAACATCAGTTTGTTGATGAAGGTGTATATGCCGGTAACAGTGACGGTAAGGATCTTAATTTTACGCCCGGTAGTATTGAGTACTGTCGCCATTTTGAAATTCAAATTCAAAGCTGGGGCAGTTTATGCCAAGGATTATACAGTGGCAGTGATTTATCAAACGCATCGCAGGCTGATATAAACACCAGTCTTTTAGTTAATAAGCTGGCTGCACTTTATGATACGTCTGCTGAGGCTATTGTCATTGCATGGTTACTGCGCCATCCCGCATCTATTCAGCCGATTATTGGAACAACTAATGCCAAGCGTATTAAAGCCTCTTGTGATGCTGTAAACGTACAGCTAACTCGTGAGCATTGGTATGCACTTTATGTAAGCGCTAAAGGCCATGAGCTACCATAAGAAGGGCATTGATATGAATATATTCGTTATTTTAATTGGTTTGTTTGTCGCGTTGGCGATACTTATTCCATTGCTTGAAAAATATCAAAGTAAAATAGGGCTCAACGGTGCAACCAAATACAGTAAATATATTTGGCCATTAGTGATGGTGTCTTTAGTGATTCAGCTCATTTATGTATTAATGTATTAATGTATTAATGTATTAATGTATTAATGGTTTATAGCGTATACAAAAAAG
>NZ_BADV01000051.1:0-5738 GCF_000238895.1 Pseudoalteromonas sp. BSi20429
AATATAGGAATATAGGAATATAGGAATATAGGAATATAGGAATATAGGAATAGTAGAGAAGTGGTGGAGGGAGCTGGATTCGAACCAGCGAAGGCTGAGCCGTCAGATTTACAGTCTGATCCCTTTGGCCGCTCGGGAACCCCTCCACACTAATTTTATTGCATTTGGCCCCACTTAACTTAGCGGTAAGAAAAGTGGTGGAGGGAGCTGGATTCGAACCAGCGAAGGCTGAGCCGTCAGATTTACAGTCTGATCCCTTTGGCCGCTCGGGAACCCCTCCAATGCAACGGCGCTGATAATAGCAAATTGCGTATTTAAGTAAAGAAAAAAGCTAAAGAAAATTGAAATAAAGCCGATAAATATCTATCAGTTACCACAATCGGCTAAAGACTATGCAAATAGATGATTTGTTAATCACAGAGAGTCAGTTAAACAGTAGACTCAATAATAGTGTGCATGAAAATCGCCGTGGCGAATTTGCACTATTATTAGCGATGCTGTCACATGACGCACTCGACTTTAGTCAATTTCATTTACCAAAAACTGAAATAGATAATTTAGTTATAGAAGAAGAGGCGTTAAGAAAGCAATTTGGCGCAGGTCCAAAGCAACTTTTAGCCCCTGATGAATATAATATGTTGGTTGGACAATTTAATGCATCATTAATATCTCAAGAAGGAGCGCGCTGCGGTATGACAAGTATTAAGTTAAGACAATGCTTAAGCCCTGAACCACTTGCGATTAGAAATGATGACAAGCATATTCCACTTAATATAATAGATAACTGTGAGCTTGCCGTCAGAAGAAGAATTAAAAGCGAACAAACCCAACTAGCCAATCCCCCTATAGATGCAGCTGCTTTTTACGACAGCCTTAATAATGATGCAATACATCAACCACTTCAACTTATTGCTGTGTGATATATGATTGTAATAATCACCAGTTAATATATGCTTTATAACGGGTCTGCTTTATATATTTGCTAATAATTGATTTAATGAAAAAAAAGCATCCAAAAATTAAATGCAATTGCTATAATGGCGTCAAATGGTATGACATGAAATGCCATTATCATTAAACCAAGGTAATTAGGAACGTAATGAAGAAAACATTCACGCTAAATCACGAGAAAATCAAATACCCTCGTATGGTTGATGCTGCAAAGCACGAAGTGAAAAAATATTTGAAAAGAGAGCGTAATAAAACGCTACCTGAAGATGCTGACTATTGGGCATTTGACTGTAAGTTTGGTAACACAGCTGAAGATGCGCAAGTTGTGCACGTTGCTGAATTAAGTAACCAAATTGGCGAAATTGAAAAGCAAGGTTTGACCTCTTTCTATGTAGAGATTTTAGCTCGACCTGCTCAACGTCAACAGTTAGATTTAGATGATGACGAATAACACTTAATTTAATTAAGTGTTCGAAGTTTTAAAATGAGCCCAAGTGGCTCATTTTTTGTTTTTATGCATTAAAGATTCACCATAAATCATTTTTATTAGTAACTAATAAGTAGAATTTTAATTTATTAACATTTGCATAACAAAATATAGTGATATAGGGTGTGTTTAATTAAAAAAACAAAACAGTTGTACCATGCCTATAAATTACTCTGACCACCAATTGAAATTAAGCTTAAAGAGCTCTAAGGTACTTGTCGTTGACGATCAGCTATTAAGCTTAATTGTATTAAAAAAAATATTATCAGAGCATTTTAGTATAACAACAACGAGCTGTGGTGAGGATGCGATTGAAATTTGTAAACATAATCCGCCAGATATAATACTACTCGATATTAATATGGAAGGAATGAGTGGTATTGAAACATGTCTAAAATTAAAAAATATATCTGAAACACAAGATATCCCCGTTATTTTTGTAACCTCATCTGAAAATCAAGAAGAAGAGTGCTGGGAAGCAGGGGCTGTAGATTTTATAAAGAAACCAACTAACTCGGAAACTTTATATAGAAGAGTGCGCGCCCATATTACGATGAAATTGCAACATGACTTACTCAATCAAAAAGTATTTCTAGATGATTTAACAAAGGTATTCAATCGTCGTTATTTTGATGCGCATTTTTCTAAAATGGAACGAAGCGCCTTACGAGAAAAAGTCGACTATGCACTATTACTCATCGATATAGACTACTTTAAGCAATACAACGATCTTTATGGTCATGTGCAAGGCGATACGGTTTTAAACCTTGTTGCACAAACTATTACTAATAGTTTGCAAAGGCCAACCGATTTTGTTGCGCGTTACGGCGGCGAAGAGTTTGTAGTTGTTCTACCGCATACAAGCACTGGAGGTGCAATTTGTGTTGCTGATAAAATTAAACAAAATGTGGTCGATTTAGGAATATTACACAGATATTCAGAATATGACTTTGTTACTATTAGTATTGGCGGTGCAACCCTACAACCGTATGTAAATAACAAAAACACCTTGCAGATCGCAGATGAAAAAATGTATGAGTCTAAAATGCAAGGTCGTAACCAAGTGTGTTTTTAAGTTTAGCTAGCTAATAAATCACTTTGCCACTTAAAAACACCTTGTAGGTGATAAATATTAAATAAGATTATTTATTACACGCTATGACATTTTTTGTACTTTTTATTGCTACCACATGGGCAGTCATCATTTCTGCCCACTTTAATATCTTCAACAGGATATATAGTGCCATCTAAATAACGCCATTGAGTGTTTTCTTTAATAAACTGCGATTTTTCGTGAAGCTCACAAAATAAGTTTTGATAAAAATATTGGGCTTTAAATTCTACAGTGCCGGTATCGACATCATGGCTTGACCCAATTACATCAAGATTTATAAATCGACAGCTGTTAGCAAAATCATTGATTTCTTTAACCGGATTTTCAGCTTGTTTTTCTTTTGCGTAGGTTTGATAAACATATTCTGCGTTTTTAATAACATAAGCACTGAATCGTGAGCGCATAAGTTGTTCAGGAGAGTCAGCTTGCTTAACAGATAAGTGAAGCGGCTCGCAGCAATCGGCATAATTGTGCCCACTGCTGCAAAAACATAATGTGGTATTGAGTGAAGTCATAATAATAATACAAAGTCTAAAACATTAGTTTAACAAGCTTATTGGGCGAGTGATATCTCTGTTGTTTGAGACTTTTTAGTAAAACAGTATAGTTTTGTATTCGTTTTACTTAAATCGAACGATAGATTCGTAAGTAGTTGGTTATTAACTATATCGGTCCAGGTAATTACCGCTGCAAAGTTTCCGTTATGTAATGCAGAATTTAATACATACTCTAAATTTACTAGGTGCTTCTGTCTAATAACAAGTAATTTACTTGTATCAATAGAGCATGAGTCAAGTAAAGCTTTGCTAGGTACGTGATCTGGAGCAATTAGTAACGTCCATGCATTAGAGCTATTGTATTGGTGTAATACTTTTAAAAGCTCAAAGGTCGCTGAAATTTCATCTTCAATTTGAATCAAATTCACGCAATCGCTTTGCTCATCTTGCTGGTAACTTTTAACTGTTCTTACGGTAATAGGCTGTAACATAATTTCACTCACTGGGTTTTTATACAGTATTCGTATACAGTAGTTTATACAGTGCTTTCGTGCAAGCCTTTTATGCTATTTATTTGTACAGTTATTCAGCTTTTGATCATTGTTTTTATTTTTTGAATTTATAATTCTTTATTAATCAGATTGTTATGGAATTATTTTTGAGAAGGTATTCTAAAAATAAATTTTTGAGCAGTGTCTTCATTTTGGGGTTTTATACTGTATAGGATTATCTTTGTAACCATATACAGTATTTTTTACACTGCATACAGTACTTCTGCTATAGCTAGCTTATGTGTTTTCACTCGTGCGAGGGATCATATGAGAAAACTGGAGTTGGTGGATTTGTTCGTACAAACTTGCCGCATAACATTGAGCATCTTTAAATCGCTTAGTTTCGATATGTTTGCGTATATCTGTAACCGCTGCAGTGGCAGGGGCGTACCCTTGGCTACTTGCTAAGCTTAACCAAGCTACAGCATGAAATACACTTTGTGGCACGCCTTCACCTTTCACAAAAAATAAACCTAAATAAAACTGTGCTCTATGGTTTCCCGCCATTGCAGCAAGTCGCATCCATTTTGCAGCCAATGGAGCTTGATTATTTTTTAAATAATATAGGGCTTTATTTAACGTACTTTGCTCATCTTTTTTATTATCAACGGGCACAGAGGTGTTTTCGGGTTGAGTAACAAAACCTAAAATATTATCTAGCTGTTGCTCTAAGTCTTGCTCACAAGGTGTTGTTTTAAGCATATTGGTTCATTTATTATTTTAACTACTTTAACAGTTTAGTATATAGCAAGGTAAAATGTCCTGTAAAAGATAATTTTTATGTTAAAATCTCGCCACTTTTTACTATCACAAGTTTATTATGTTCGAAGCCTTATTTAAACTGAGCGAAAATAATTCAACAGTTAAACGCGAATGCGTTGCTGGCCTAACTACCTTTATAACTATGGTATACATTGTATTTGTAAATCCGGCTATGCTTGCAGAGGCTGGGATGGATCAAGGGGCTGCATTTGTAGCGACATGTATAGCAGCTGCGATAGGCTGTTTTATAATGGGTTTATGGGCTAATTATCCATTAGCATTAGCGCCTGGTATGGGGCTAAATGCCTTTTTTACGTATGGTGTCGTATTAGGAATGGGTTATACCTGGCAAGCCGCGTTAGGGGCTGTATTTATGTCGGGTTGTATATTTTTGTTTTTAAGCTTATTTAAAGTCAGAGAGTGGATTATTAATGCCATACCTCTGGTGCTCAAGCGAGCAATCGCAACGGGTATAGGTGCTTTTTTAGCATTAATTGCCCTTAAAAATGCAGGCATTATTGTCTCAAGCCCGGCAACATTAGTACAGTTGGGCGACATTACTTCTCCAGGACCGTTATTGGCTATATTAAGCTTTTTTGTAATTGCAGCGCTTTTATATCGCGACTTTAAAAGTGGCGTGCTTATTAGTATTTTATTAGTGACTGGCATTGCTCTAAGTTTTGGGCTTGTTGAATATCACGGTGTTATGGCTATGCCACCATCAATAATGCCTACTTTTATGCAGCTAGATTTTGCAGCCGCTTTTGATATATCAATGATGAGTGTTATTTTTGCTTTCTTGTTTGTCGATCTTTTTGATACTTCGGGTACATTAGTTGCGGTAACTCAAAAAGCAGGTTTAGCTGATGAAAAAGGTAACATGCCTCGTTTAGGGCGCGCATTAAGTGCTGACAGCTCAGCAACAATTGCAGGTGCGATGCTAGGTACGTCTACGACTACATCGTATATAGAATCGGTTGCTGGTGTATCTGTTGGCGGACGTACTGGCTTAACAGCTGTAGTTGTAGGCATTTGCTTTTTACTAATGATGTTTTTTGCACCGCTTGCACAAATGGTACCGGCTTATGCTACGGCAGGCGCTATTTTATATGTCGCTGTTCTGATGCTGCAAAATTTAAAGTTTGTAAACTGGGATGATATGACCGATGCAATTCCTGTTACTGTGGTATTACTAATGACACCATTAACGTTTTCGATTGCGCACGGTATTGCACTTGGTTTTATATCTTATACGGCGGTTAAAGTCTTGTGCGGTAAGCAAGATCAAGTCAGTATTAGTGTTTGGATATTAACAGCCTTGTTTGTTTTCAAGTTTGCATTTTTGTCTTAATAGCTAACAAAAAATACAAAAAAGA